>NZ_JAAVJL010000001.1:1800000-1975000 GCF_012863495.1 Pseudanabaena yagii GIHE-NHR1 | reverse complement strand
GGCGGCGTCAAACAGTGATTCGGTGATAACAGTGAGTTATGTTTCGTTGAATGCTAAGAAACAAGTAGAGGCTAAACAGCTATTGGAAGGTTTGATTTCGGAATCTCAGCGATCGCAACTTGTACCACAAATATCATCTCAAAATGATGAGAGCGTTGATGCCTAAAAATATAGACTGTAGTGAATTTTTGATGTTTCTATAAGTTGCCAAAAGAAGCTTTATACTGAAGGTTAATATTTATTAGCAATACAAAAATTATTCTTAATGGATTATGAAATATTACAGATTAATTGTAAGTGTCTTTGTGGCAGTAGTAATGTTTGTAATGCCATTGTCAGCTCACGCTGCTAGTTCTTCGAGTGTTACGAAATCAATTTTAAATGCAGTAGGAGGTGAAGACTTTTCGGGAAAAAATCTAATCAGAGCAGAGTTTACAAATGCGACCTTTAAGAATACTAATTTTAGTAATGCTGATTTACGCGGAGCAGTCTTTAACGGAGTTTTTCTCGATGGAGCTAATTTACATGGGATCGACTTTAGCTCGGGAATAGCTTATGTTTCTAGATTTAAGAATTCAGATTTAAGTGATGCGATTTTGGCTGACGCTAATATGCTGCAAGCAACTTTTGATGGTGTAAATATTATTGGTGCTGACTTTAGCAATGCACTTTTAGATGTGTTGCAGGCAAAAAAGCTCTGTCAAGTAGCTTCTGGTGTTAACTCTAAAACTGGGGTTGATACCCGTGAATCTTTGGGGTGTGAATAAAAAAGTGGGGCGAAAGCCCCACTTTTTTATTCTAGAGGTTCTACTGATACCCCACGAATGATTCGTGATAGTTCAGATTTTTCATCGACGGAGACTCTAGTGGGTGAACCGCTGAGAATTC
Source organism: Pseudanabaena yagii GIHE-NHR1 (assembly GCF_012863495.1). Classification (NCBI taxonomy): domain Bacteria; kingdom Bacillati; phylum Cyanobacteriota; class Cyanophyceae; order Pseudanabaenales; family Pseudanabaenaceae; genus Pseudanabaena; species Pseudanabaena yagii. The sequence continues at coordinate 1,974,112 of NZ_JAAVJL010000001.1, read as the reverse complement.
TCTCGAAGCCTTGGAAGGAATCCTTAATCTGTGCGCCTTGATCGGTAATGATGTATTCACGAATGCGGCTGTCATGGCGAGATCCGCGCATTTTGAAGACGTTGACAGCACGAGACATTTGACCGCGAATTTCTACATATTGCAGCAGAATGATCGTGTCGGTAATTGTGGAAATATGGGATTCGGTAATCGAATGTGAACCCATGAATTGATCAGTGGTATTAGTAAACAAGCCAGTAATTTCTTCTTGTTTGACATAGCCAGTAAGACCAATCACAAATTGACGGAAGGTATTGTTGCTAACCCCTCTAGCAAGTGCTGAAAGAGAGTCGATCGCAATACGAGAGGGCTTAAAGGCTTCGATTTCGGACTTAATTACTTGTAAATGATCTTCTAATCCAGAGGATTCAGGATATACGCAGATAATTTTGAGTAAACCTGAACTTTCCCACTTGTCGAAGTCTGTACCCCAAGACGAGGCATTGCGTGTCAGTTGTTGCCGAGACTCCTCATAGGCAAACAGGATCGCCCGTTCACCATTTTCGCAACCATTTTCGATAAACTTACTGACCATCAGGGTTTTACCAGTACCTGTTGCCCCAGTAGTCAAGATGATTGAGTCCTTAAAGTAGCCTCCTCCACACATTTCATCCAAAGTGCTAATACCTGAAGATACTCTGGTGTTAGAAGATTTTTGGGTAAGTCGCATTGCACCTAGGGGGAAGATATTGATCCCTTTGCTGGTCATTGTAAATGGGAACTCGCCTTTCATATGAGTTGTGCCACGCAACTTGAGAATTTCGGCGGTACGGTGGCGGCGTTCTCCATCTAAAACGTTTCTTAAGATGATGACATTATCGGAAACAAATTCTTCAACCCCAAAGCGGGCTACTGGTCCATATTCTAATTCTCTCTCGGTGGTCATAACTGTAGTGACACCAAGGGATTTGAGCCGTGCAACTATACGGAAAATTTCTCGACGGACTAAGCCTAGAGAATCATATTGTTGAAATATAGCAGTCATCGAATCAATGGAGATTCGTTTGGCTTTGTACTTAATAATTGCGTATTGAATGCGTTCGATTAAAGCTGATAGATCGAAGTCCCCAACTACTTCTTGACCTTCAGGGTCAGGAGAAGCATCAAGAATAAATAATCTACCTTGATCGATTAATTCTTGAAGATCCCAGTTAAAGCTATAGGCATTTTTGATAATGTCTGAGGGAGATTCTTCAAAGGTGACAAATACGCCATGCTCATCTAACCCTGTAATGCCGTTGTAGAGAAATTGCATGGCTAAAAGTGTTTTACCAGTACCAGAAGTACCGCTTACCAGAGTCGATCGCCCCTTTGGTAGACCACCATGAGTGATGTCATCTAACCCCTCAATCATGGTGCGTAACTTCTGTACACCTAGCTCTTGCCTTTTGTTATCGTTAATTTCGTTGTTATTATTTGGGGTGGTTGAGCTAGTCATTGCCAATTAGTTCCTCATATAGTAAATCTAGTCCAATTAAAACCTTTTCGCGATCAGACAAATCGCCAATAATTTTTCTAACAGGGGGTGGTAAAACCTTAGCTAAAGTTGGGGTCGCCAATATTTTATCTTCTTCAGCTAATTGTGGGTTTTTCAGCACATCAATTACCTTTAATGTATAAACTCCTTGAAATTCTTTTTCAAGGATATCGTTAAGCATCTTTAGCGCCCTTACTGAGTTGGGCGTATTTCCTGCGACGTAGAGTTTAAGGACGTATGTTTTACGAATCATTTCATTAATTTGGTGTGCTTCGGCTATTTATAACTTAATCTCTTAAACTTCTATAGTTCTATAGATTAGATTTTTGCATTTAGTCTGGAGCTACGGGCAAATATTGATAAAGTTTCAAGATTTGAGATGGTTTTTCATATCGATACCAATTCTGATTAAGATTTTATTTGGAATTGGAATTATTAGTTGGCTTAGGATCTGGGGATAGAACGGCGGTATAGCTCGCAAAGATGAGCAATCATGTCAATCAACGTAATCCGATAATCTAATAAAATTTCATCATTTCTACCTTCTAGTCTTAACTGTTTAGCAAATTCGTCCATTAGTTCCATATGAATTTCGAGAACCTGTGAGACAGAAATATCTGCGAAAAAAGAGAGGTTAACGAATTCATCGATTTTCTGGTTTAAATCATTATTTTTTTCGGAGAAATATTCCAATATGATGGATCGATAGATGCTTCTTAAGCGTCCGAGATACTCCTGCCTATCCTCGGGAGATAGGTTGCGTAGGAATAACCGTGAATCGCGTTTGTAATACACCCCCAAATACCCTAATCGCTCATTGAGTTTATCAGCTAGTCTTTGTTGTTGGACACTTAAGGATTCAGAAACTGGAGTATCAGGAATATTGACATAGACTTGGTGGCGAACTTGTGGAGAAATCTTAATAAAGGTGGCGATCGCCTGATCGATAATGGTTGGTAAATCATGGAGCTGATCGAAGCTGATGCTGATACTGGCTCTATAAAAGTCTTTTGATTCGCTTTGTTCATGAGGTTCGCTTTGTTCATAAAGATCTTCTAGAACAAGTATGGTAGGCATAAAAATATTTAGCATACCGAGGTGCTCGACAACAGCCTCAACATCTCTGAATATAACTAAACAATCTTGTGCATTTTTGTTTTTTTTCAATAAACTTACAAGAGATTCTAAGTCCGAAACAACCGTTACGGTGTATCGATCCTCTGGCAAAAATTTTGCGAGATCTGATTTTGTTTGGTTGACATCAGTTTCTGCCACCAAACAGCATACTTGTAAATTAGTCAAAACAGGCACAGGCTATTGGTGGTTTGAATGGCACGAAGTTTATCTTAAGCTTTATTTTCGCACTTAAATAGCAAAATCATGTGAGATTGATGATCGTACTATATATAGAAATGTATCAGCCGTCAGTGACAAGTGACACTTAATTAACAATAACCTGTAAGGGTTTCAGCATATGGACTCCCTCGTCTTAAATCAGTCTTTAGAAATATATGGACAGTCTCTGGTGGCAATTTGCCGACTGCCTACCAGAACTTCTGAAGCATTAAACCTTCTGAAAAAGGGTTGGTCTAGTGTGGTGGTGCTGGATGCAAATGAGCTGCCTCAAGGTTTATTTAGTGCGCGTTGTTTATTAAATTGGCAAGATGAGTCTGATAGTTGTACTTTTGTTGCCCCTGCGATCGCTTTAGAAAATATTGATCTTGAGCCATTGCCATCCATCTCTCTCTCGATGACCGTGGCTGATTTTCTGCAAAGAATTTCACAATATCGGCATTCGGCGGAGACATGGGCTTTGGTAGATAGTGATGGCAAATTTGCAGGTGTTTTAGAGGTTTCTGTCCTATTAAGAGCCATTATCAAAACTGAACAAACTGATCAATCTGCCATGGCTTCATTATTGTTGCCGCTCATTTATCAGTTGCCTCTACCTGTGAGGGTGAGTGATCAAAACGGGGCGATCGTGGGGATGAATTCTTCATGGCGCAATAGTTTATATGATTTATCTCCTCGCTCAGGTGCTCAGAACCATACGATTTCGGGTGATGCATCTGGTGATTTTGTGGCTCCCGAAGATGCACACCAATTGCTTCAGACCCAGATCCCAGAAACCCATCAATTTTGTACAACTGATGGGCAATCCTTTACTTGGCAGGTGGTGAATGTCCCACTCCAAGGAAGTCTCCAAGGTCTAGAGCTATCGATCGCCTATGATATCAGCGCTCAAAAAAATCTGGCACAAGAGCTATCAGGTTTAAGCCGTCTCAAGGACGAATTTTTGACCTGTATTAACCATGAGTTAAAAACACCTTTAACTTCGGTGATTGGGATTGCCAGTTTGCTGAGTAACAATACTTTTGGGGAGTTGAACGATCGCCAAAGTCGCTACGTGAAAATGATCCATCAAAGTGGTCGTCAATTAGTTTCTATTATTGATAATATTTTTGACCTTGCCAAAGCTGAAGCAGGGCAACTAGAGCTATATTCCGAGACAGTTTCGGTTAAAGATGTTTGCCTCAAAAGTATTCAACAAGTGCGGAAATTAGTCCAGCAAGATTCAGCAATTTCTCGTAATTACAACTTTGAAGAAGGTTGGGAACTAGATATCAATTTGGATATCGATCCTACGATCCAGACAATTTCCGCAGATGAGACGCGATTACAGCAAATGCTCGTCAATTTGCTATCCAATGCGTTTAAATTTAGTGTGCTGCCATCGGGATTAGTTGGAGATTTGCCCCATAGCTCTCCTAAAATTGGTATTACTGTGCGTTGGTGGGAAGGTTGGCTGGCGCTCACCGTATGGGATCAAGGTATTGGTATTCCTGAAGAAAAACAATGTTTGGTATTTCAAAAATTTCAACAGATGGAAAATGTGTTAACCCGTCGGTTTGAAGGTACGGGTTCGAGTTTACTGTTAACCAGACATTTAGCCCGTTTGCATGGTGGTGATATTACTTTTGTCTCTCAAGTAGATGTGGGGAGCCAGTTTACAATTTTGCTGCCCCCTGAACCTACCAACTCTGATCAACAAACTTTGAGTAATAACGGTGTTCGTAGCCGCTTAGTATTAATTGTCGAAACCTCCTCTGAGGTGGTGGACTGGCTGAGAACGACGCTAGGGGACTTGGACTATCAAGTGGTAATTGCGCGATCGGGGACTGAGGCTTTGGAAAAGGCAAGACGTTTACAGCCTTGTTTGATTTTATTAAGTCCAGATTTGCCTATGCTGTCGGGATGGGATGTGCTCGCGCTGCTGAAAGGCGATCCGATCACACAGCATATTCGGATGGTCATGATGAAACGTGCGGATGAACCAAGAATTACTGTGCATCAGGCTGATGGTATTTTGCTGAAGCCAATCAAAGCCGCAGAATTACATGTTTTTCTGCCCCACTCCTTGACTATTCCCAAGCCCCTGAAATTTTTATATTTAAATCACAATCTGGATGATACGGTAATTAATTTGTTGCAGGATTTGGGGCATTGTTTGCTAGAAGCCGATGATTTGCCCCAATGCGAAGTGTTATCAAAAATTTGGCAGCCAGATTTATTTTTATTGGATGGCGATCGCCAACTCCTATTGACCTATTTAGAAACTATTAGTCAACTGGAAATGTTTGCTGATTTACCGATTTTGATAATCACGCGGGCATCGGTAGTAGAAATTGATTGGCTAAAAAATCGATTTGCAGGGTTAAGTTTGCATGAATGTGCGGGGTTAAGTCTAGAGGAGCTAGATACAAATCGGGCTGAAACTTTGTTAGTGCTACATCAGTCAATTGCCAAAGCGATTTATTTGAGGAATTCTCACTTATTGGCAAATACTGTAAATATTGGCAACATCTAATATTTACAGCATCTCAAAGCGTAATCTTTTGGCTTTTTTGGCAGAAATTTAAAATACGCAATTTGATTTCCTGTCCACGAGCAGGAAGTTAGTTTGAGCCATTTCGCCGAACATAATTTGTGGTAGATCGAGCTAAATTAAAACCGTGTAGGATATTTCCTAGGCAATTTTTTGATTTTTTTTGTAATTTATTTATTAATTATGAGGATTTAAATTATATTTTGAGACAAAAATTAAGATATATAGTCCATAAATCACTAAAAAAAGCCGCATAAATATATAGATCTTATAAATACACATTCATGCTTGTAGTGTAGTCAGTTTAACTATCATCTGCTTAGCGATCGTCTTAATTTAGATGGCATTAACAGATTTCCGCAAATATAGAAGATGCTCATGCACATATTACTCAGAAAAACTGTATCGCTAATACCAAGAATGATGTGAATATCACCCAGCCAACATTGGCATTTTTATGATTAGAACTCGCGTTAATGTTTAAGGAGTATCAGCCATCATGAATCAAGAGACTAAGTCCTTAAATACTGAAAGCAATCAGGGGACTGATGTCATGAGAGTTGGGATTATGCATTTTCTCAGTGGCAGCTTGGGTACTAGAGAGATGCTAGTTAAAGATGCGACATTGATGGCGATCGCAGAAATAAATCAATCTGGGGGAATATTAGGGAAAACGATTGAGCCAGTGGTGTTTGATATGGCTCCCCATGAGCAAAACATCGCTGTACAAGGGAAATACTTCCTTGATGAGTTCGGAATTAGTAATTTATTTGGAGTTTGTACATCGTCAGCGCGTAAAAGTCTGATTCCAATCCTCGAAAAACAGCATGTGCAACTTTGGTATCCCTATGCCTATGAAGGATTAGAGTTTTCTAAAAACGTATTTTATACAGGCGCATGTCCCAATCAAGTTGTGCAGCCAGTGATTACATGGCTGTCCCAAAATAAAGGTGATCGTATCTACATCATTGGGACGGATGGTATTTATTCCCGCACAGTTAACAAAATTATTCGCGCTCAATTAAAACAACAAAATGGCTTGTTGTTGTGTGAAGACTATGTGCCGCGCAATATTTATGAATATCAAGATAGTATTGCCAAAATTAAGAATATTGCCCCTGATATTGTTATTAATACGCTAACCCCCGACAATTCGATCGCCTTTTTGCAACAGTATGCCATTGCCGATATCAAAGCCAGAGATATTCCTGTCCTATCCCTTCGCTTGACAGATGTAGAACTCCATCAACTCACTCAAAGTCTATATCCATCATCGCTGGCTGGTCATCTGCTCAGTGCCAATTATTTTCAGGTTTTGGATAGTCCCCAGAATCAAGATTTTTTGCGTAAAGCCGCAGCTTGGTTTGATGTAGATAATGGTGCAGTTCCTGTAGTCAACACGCTGATGCAGGCTGCCTATGCTCAGGTGTTTTTGTGGAAGTTGGCTGTTGAAGCAGCGCAAACTTTTGATGTTGAAACAGTACGGCAATCGGTGTATGGTCAAAGTCTTTTGATTCCTGCGGGTAAGATTACGATGGAGCGTAACCATCACATTTCCACGGCTTGTCGGATTGCTGAAGTAACATCGACAGGAAAATTGGAAATTGTATATACCATTGACCCAATTAAGCCACTGCCTTGGTTAGGGGTGGAGGATCTGCAATCTAGTACCTCATCGGTGGTAACAGAAATGCTGGCAGAAATTCCTCAAAGTATTCACCAAACTTGGCAACTGGAAAAGGATTCCCAAGAACTAGAATTTACGATCGCTGAGTTACTGGGCAGAGGTCATGGAAAAGGTCGAAACCAGCTTGCACCTGAAATCACTCGCGCTGCGATGTCGAAATTGTTTAAGGCAAATCAGCGTTTGATCAAGGCACAGGCAGATCTACTCAATGTTGAGGGTGCTTTGCGTGAGGCAAATGAACTGTTAGAGCAACGCATTGAGCAGCGCACGATCCAATTACAAAAAACGATCAAGCGGCTTCAAAATGAGGCAGCGGAACGGCAACAGGCAGAAATACTACTAAGGGAGAGTCAACAACGCTTTTCGGCGATCGCGGACAATGTCCCCGGTGTGGTTTATCGAGCAGTGCTGCATCCTAATGGTGAAGTCTCTATGCCCTATATCAGTCCACGGACTCAGGAGATTTTCGGTATATCCGTAGAAGAATTTTCAGAGCATTTGGAATGGGTCTTTGATATGGCACATCCAGAGGATCGGGCAAAGTTGAATGAGATTGTGCATAAATCGGCTGAAGAACTAAGCTTTTTTGAGCATGAATATCGGGTTTCCAGCTTATTTGTGAACGTGAAGTGGGTACGCATCATCTCTCAGCCCCATCGTCATGAAAATGGCGACACAGTTTGGGACGGTGTGATTATTGATATTAGTCATCAGAAACAAATTGAAGACTCACTGCGTACCGCCGAAGAGAAGTATCGCAGTATTTTTGAACATGCGATTGAAGGTATTTTCCAAGCACAGCCCGATGGTTGCTATGTCAATGCTAATCCCGCTTTAGCAAAGATTTATGGCTATGAATCAACCGCCGAGCTGCTCACTGGTGTGGCTTTGGACGAATATCGCCTATTTGTAGAGCCTGAGCATTATCGAGAATTTTTATATCAGATTGAAACGCATGGCTCGGTCGTCAGTTTTGAAACCTTAGCTTACAAACGCGATCGCAGCATAATTTGGATATTGATTAGTGCTAGTGCCAATTATGACGAGGACGGTAATTTAGTTTCCTATGAAGGCATTGTCCAAGATATTACGGAGCGTAAACAATCGGAGCAGGCACTCAAGGCTGAGCAAGAAAAATCAGAAAATCTCCTATTAAATATTTTGCCTAAGGCGATTGTGCATCAACTTAAGCATGGTGATAGTACGATCGCTTCTAGATCTGATAATGTCACGATTTTATTTGCGGATATAGTGGACTTTACGGAGCTAGCGACAAACATTTCTCCTAATGAACTAGTCAACAAACTCAATGGTATTTTCTCCTCATTTGATCGACTGGCGGATCAGTTAGGTTTAGAGAAAATTAAAACCATTGGTGATGCCTATATGGTGGTAGGTGGATTGCCCACATCGCGACCCGATCATGCTGAAGCGATCGCGGAAATGGCTTTAGCAATGCAAAAAGAAATAGCGAACTTTAAACGCGGTGACGATGGAACTCCTTTCCGTTTACGCATTGGCATTAATACGGGTTCTGTTGTCGCAGGGGTAATTGGTATCCGCAAGTTTATCTATGATCTATGGGGTGATGCTGTAAACCTAGCTAGTCGCATGGAATCTCACGGTTTAGCTGGAGGTATTCAAGTGACAGAGGCAACCTATGACTTACTCAAACACAATTATTCTTTCTGGCATCGTGGCAAGGTGTTTATTAAAGGTCGCGGTGAAATGGAAACCTATATGCTGCTCGATAGGAAATCAAAATCTAAACCTCTTGAGCATCCTGCGGAAATGCCAGCAATATTTTTAGAAGAGCCACATTTAGTTACATCTAAGTTTCCATAAAAGAAGAGGGGCAATTGCCCCTCTTCTTTTATGCTTTACAGCACGTTGGGCTGAATTACAGCGCTTTGCGCTCAAAACCAAACCAAGAAAAATTTTGAAAGCCTTGCGAAGCAAGGCTTTCAAAATTTTTCTTGTGGTTCGTTTGATCGGAAATTGCTGTAAAAACAGAGAATTTCTAAGCTGCTATTTTTTGGAGCTTGACTTCAAAGCGTTCCCAAGGCTTAGGTTCGATGATTTGGGTTGCAAGGTTATTTGCCGCCAATAGCGATCGCAAGGATTCGGCTGTGCCTTCTGCTTTCAAAAACTTGAGCAAAAAGCCACTGAAGCTCAAATCACCGCCTGCGGCAGTGGGTAAGATAAATTGAGGCTTTAGCCACTGAGCTACTTTTACGGCGCTCTGTTGACCTTTAATGACCGTACCAACCAGAGGCAGCTTTAAATCAATAGTTGGCGTAATTACTACATCGACGGGTGCGAATTCTTGGATAGATTGGGTATGATATCCATGGGGTTCGTAATAAATAGCAGTTCCTGCTACCAAGTCTCGCAAAATATAGCCATTCTCCATTGTGGTGGGGCCAGTCGGAGAACCAATTACTGCTCTGATTTCTAAGAGATGGGGGATACTAAATACTTCACCATGATTAAGGGCTGTAACTTGCGTATAGCCTAACTCTTTGACTAATTTTGCTGCACTAGGTGAACCAACGACGGGAATTTGGCGATCTAGTTGCTGCAATGTCGCGGGATGTGCATGATCTTCCAATCCTTGAGATAACAAAATCAAATCAATATTTTGGGGGATTTCTCTAGGGGTGAGACGCTCGGATTTAAAGAACCATGCAGCATTACCAAACATCAGTGAACCAACTAGCCAAGGATCGAGCAAAATGCGTTTATCTGCAATTTCGATGAGCCATGAATTACTGTCTAGCCATGTTAAATACATAATTCCCTGCTTTATTCCTTGCGTTGGTAACTGTGCTTTCAATATTGTAACGAATTGTTTACAAAGACCGCTATAAAAAACCCGCAGGAGGCATTCTTGCGGGGAAAAATTATGTAGATACGTCGCTAGTAGTTGTAGTATCGTTTCTTCTTTGATTGTTCGCAGTGATGGCACTCACGCCTAACCTGCGATCTTAAAGCACTCTTTCTGTGACTGCGATCACAACAGCTTCAGCCTTTTACGCTGAACTAACAACGAGAGAAATTTTTGAAAGTGCTGCAAAGTGGCTCTTTCAAAAATTTCTCTCGTTGTTCTAATGATGCAAGGTGCTGCATGTAATGAGTTTGACTGTACTAATCGACACTTTTGCAGAGTGGTCTTAAACGTATAAGAAATAGTGGCTCTGCTGATATTACTAAATTCTAAAGGAATAAGTCTCAATATAGAAACATCTATTGAGCGTAGCTTTTCAAGCAAAATACAGAGGTTTGTGTTCACGCAAAAACGGGCAAACAAACCGCTAGATTGGAAAACGCTATGCTTGTGCGGCTGAATATGGGCTATTGCCGTAGATATTAGATAAATGTTAATCCTAATGAAAGGTAGTCGCTCGGTGAGTCAACTAGCGGTGTATGGATATAATCATGGCAAAGGTAATCAAAAAAAGAAATCATTGGGCACGTTTTGTGGCGATCGCGATCGGGGCAGCGATATTTGCCGCGTTTACGCCAACGATCGCTCAGGCGATCGACACGACTACATTAGAATCCGTTAGCAAAACTACTACTGAGCTAAGGCTTTCGGTTGATACAAGTTGGGTATTAATTACAGGCTTTTTAGTTTTCTTCATGCAATGTGGTTTTGCGATGCTAGAGGCAGGACTAGTGCGGCAAACCTCTGTGGTGAATACGCTTGCTGAAAACTTTGTGGATGCAGCAACTACCCTATTAGCATGGTGGGCTACTGGCTTTGCGATCGCCTTTGGCACAACTAGCAATGGACTTTGGGGGACTGACGGCTTCTTTTTAAGTAATGCCTTGAGTATCAACAGCAGTGGGGCGATCGAATATGCGATGGGGGCAGGTGGTTCCAGTGCTCCGATCAGTACATTAACTTTGTTCTTCTTCCAATTTGCTTTTGCTGCCACCTCCAGCACAATCACCACAGGCTCAATGGCGGAGCGTACAGATTTTAAAGGGGATTTAATCTACACCACGATCATGGGCGCAATTATGTATCCCATTGTGGTGCATTGGGCTTGGAATAGTGGCGGTTGGTTGAATAAATTGAGCTATCACGATTTTGCTGGTAGCTCCGTTGTCCATACTGTAGGCGGCTGGACATCGTTAGTCGGAGCCTATTTACTTGGTCCTCGTCCCGATCGCGTTTGGGGGCAAATTCCACCTGCACATAATCTTGGCTATGCCACGATTGGGGCAATGATTTTATGGTTTGGGTGGTATGGCTTTAATCCTGGTTCCGCATTGACGATGAGTAATCCTGGACTAGTGAGTCTCGTGGTTGTAAATACATCTTTAGCGGCGGCGGCTGGGGCGATGTCTGCTTTTCTTTATATCTATTTTCGCTTCCGTCAGTGGCACTTGTTTTGTGGTCTGAATGGTTCACTAGCAGGATTGGTCGCTATTACCGCAGGTTGTGCCTATGTCATGCCTTGGGCAGCAGCTTTGATTGGACTAGTAGCTGGTGTTCTAGTTTTAGTGGTGGTGGATATTATTGAGTGGTTTGAAATTGACGATCCTGTGGGTGCATTTGCGGTGCATGGTTCCTGCGGGACAATGGGAACGATCGCTGTTGGTTTATTTGGACATCCAGCCCTAACGATTAATAAAAAAGCTGGTTTATTTTTAGGCGGGGGATTTGATGTCCTTGGTGTGCAGCTTGTCGGGGTAGCAGCGATCGCCACTTTTTCCGTTATTTTTGCCTTTTTGATGTTTGGCTCTCTTAAAGCTTTAGGAATGCTCCGAGTTCATCCTGAAGCAGATCGAATTGGTATAGATGTCTATGAGCATGGTGCATCTGCTTGGCCAGATGTTTATCCGATTGATGATCTTCAATTTAGTGAAGATGAAGCTGAAGACGATTAAAAAGAAAACTTAAAGGGTAGTATTTAGCTCTACTCTTTAAGTTTTGTTTTTAGTGTTTTTCTTAGGCGATTTTGCTAGTATTGTTCGCATAGATTGTATTGCTGGCACTAAGACCTAATAATTTAATTTATTTAGGTTTTATTTAGATTTGCAGAGCATTACTACAGATATTGGCAATATCCATGACTCCTGATTTAGGTTGGCAAAAAGAAACATCTGAAGATCTGTCTCTCTTAGATCCTCAGGTACTAACAGAGCAATTGCATTATTACAAATGGTTGCTTAGTGATTTGCTTGCTTTATCTATGTCCTTGTCGAGTACTGATGACTTAAGAACTTTTTTGGAGTTTTCGTTAGAGACTACGCGGAAAATGACGAGGAGTGATGCAGGTAGTATTTATCTGATTGATCGCTCTGCCCCTGTGCATACGGTCTGTTTTGAAGTTTCTCAAAATTCTTCCCAGCCCGATCGCTCATTGGTTAACTTTGCTGTGCCATTGAATCAAGACAGCATTGTTGGCTATGTGGCGCTGACGGGAGAAACTCTGAACCTTTCGGATGCCCATGATTTACCAGAGAATGCTAGCTACCGCCATCACAAAACCTTTGATTACGATATTGAATATCACACTCGTTCGGTCTTGGCAGTGCCGATGTTTGATTCTCAAAAAAGAACAATTGGCGTATTTCAGTTAATAAATCGTAAAGTTCAGGATATTTCAATTACAAAAGAAAATGTGCAAGAAGTTACGCTTGCCTATTCAGCATTCGATGAAAAATTGTTGCTGGCGATCGCTAGTCAGGTGTCTTTATATATCGAACGATCTCAACTGCTAGGACAGGTCTTTAAGGCTTAAGCAGTACTGAGTATAAATACTCAAATCCAAATAGCTGTTCTGAAGTAAGTATAAGGAATTCCCATCTTTTCCTATAAGATTGAACATAGGATAAATTATTAGATATTTATACGGAGTTATTTTATTTATGCTCACTTTAAAAATAGTGGTCTACATCACCGTCATATTCTTCATCAGTTTGTTTGTGTTTGGTTTCCTTAACAGCGATCCTTCTCGTAATCCTGGTAACAGAGACCTCGAATAATAGTGGTACACACCTCCAAAGCTAGCTCTGCTAAGGCTCAACCTGTAAATCGTTCTAACAGTAATGATTGGCGATTGCTGTTGAGTTTATTGCCCTATGCAAAACAAAATTCTCAAAAGCTGATCATATCGCTATTTTTACTTGTACCTTTGTCGATCGCTAGTGCGGTGCAGCCTATTCTTGTGCAGCAGGCGATCGATGGTCCAATTAAAAGTGGCGATTTGTTTGGTTTGCGCTGGATTTGTGTGGTTATTTTGCTAACAATTGCAGTGAGACTCATGTTTCAGGCATGGCAGGGCTACTTGGTGCAAGAGGTTGGGCAAAAAATTACAGCGGATATCCGCCGAGATTTATTTCAGCACGTTACCTCGCTCTCGACTAGTTTCTTTGACCGTACTCCCGTAGGCAAATTGATTACGCGCTTAACTAGTGATGTTGAGGCGTTAGGTGATGTCTTTGCAACTGGGGCTGTCGGTGTGCTTAGCGATTTGGCGGCGATCGCTACCATTGCGGCGTTTATGTTTTTGCTGCGGTGGGATTTAGCATTGCTGCTGGTGATGATGGTCTTACCCGTCACGGCTCTAATCGTTTATTTTCAGTATGAATATCGCAAGGCGAATTTTAAAGCACGCGATCGCCTATCCGAACTAAACTCAATTCTTCAAGAAAATATTATTGGCGCAAATATTGTTCAGTTATTTCGCCGCGAAAAGTTTAACTCCACGCAACATCTTAAAGTTAACCAGCAGTATGCCAATGAGGTGAACCGCACAGTCTTCCACGATTCGGCAGTGTCCGCAACGTTGGAATGGATCGCCCTAGTAGCGATCGCGGGTGTACTCTGGCTTGGTGGTGGACAAATTGTGCAGAATAATCTTACCTTTGGCGAACTCTCAGCATTTGTTCTGTTTTCACAGCGTCTCTTTGATCCGATTCGACAACTAGCCGAAAAATTTACTACGATTCAGTCGGGATTTACGGCGGTTGAGCGAATCAATGTCATTCTTCAAGAACCGATTGAAATTCGTGATCCTGAACATCCTAAATCTTTACCCCTTGATGGCTCTGGCGAAATTTGTTTTGACCATGTGTGGTTTGGTTATAAGCCTGATGAATATGTGCTTAAGGATGTCAACTTTACTCTGAAAGCTGGTGAAAAAATTGCGCTCGTTGGTCCAACGGGAGCAGGTAAAAGCTCAATTATTCGTTTGATATCACGCCTTTATGAGCCAACTAAGGGCAGAATTTTAATCGACGGCATTGATATTCGCGAAATTACCCAAGCGGAACTGCGGAGATATGTGGGTGTGATATTGCAGGATGCCTTTTTATTTTCTGGGGATATCAAAGAAAATATTACGCTCGGTGAGGATTATGCGATCGAGCAGGTGATCGCAGCTGCCGAATTAATGAATGTCGATCGCTTTATCCAAGAGTTGCCAGATGCCTATGCAACGCAAGTGCGTGAACGTGGTACAAATCTGTCGGGTGGACAAAAGCAATTACTCGCCTTTGCTAGAGCAGCAATCCGCGATCCCCGCATTTTAATTCTTGATGAGGCAACGGCTAGCCTTGATGTCAGCACCGAATTTTTGATTCAACAGGCGTTAGATCGCTTGTTGCGCGATCGCACCACGATCATCATCGCTCACCGTTTATCGACGATCCGCAATGTGGATCGCATTCTTGTCCTCAAGCAAGGCGAAGTCATCGAATCAGGCAATCATGATCAACTAATCTCTAAGAATGGTTTATATGCCAGTCTCTATCAATTAGAAATGATGGCAACCCATTAAAAAAGCGGCGCATCGCGCCGCTTTTTTAACGATTTTTCATGACACGTTCGATATCGCGTTTATCATCACGCTTTTTCATATCGTCGCGCTTATCGTGGAGTTTCTTCTGTCTTACTAAGGCTAAATCAACCTTGATCCAGCCATCCTTTTGATAAACCTTAAGTGGTACGAGAGTTAAGCCCTTTTGTTGTACCGCCACGATCAACTTACGGATTTCGTCCTTATGCATTAATAGCCGACGGGTGCGGGTTGGCTCATGATTAAAGTACAAACTTGTAGTGTGGTGTGGGGCAATATACATATTTAGCAGCATAATCTGCCCCTTGCGGACAATGCCGTAAGCGTCTCTTAAATTTCCTTTTCCTGCTTTGATGGATTTAACTTCAGTACCAAGTAGCTCGATCCCTGCTTCGTGGGTTTCGAGAATTTCGTAATTAAATCTAGCTTGCCGATTCTCGGCGAGAACACGATAATAATTTGCCATTTATTCCCATTACAGACTGTCTAATATCCCGAAATTTCTAATAGCTTCCATTCTGTGCTGTCACTGAATGCTTTAGAAACGCGATCGGAGATGCCTTGACAGTGATTATTAACGCGCAGTGGTAATTCGGCGTTTTTGGTAACGCTAGTCAACTTTGCTTGATTGCCTTCGATTTCAGAGCGATGGATCAAAACTTCTACGGTCACGATTTTGGCGTGAGAAGTGGTTTCTGTCTCTTGGGCAATTACATAGTCGTCGGTTTCATAGGTAATTACCAAGCCGCAGGATTCCAACGTTTTGATAATCGTTGAATGCAAATTTTCGGGAGCGATTTCAACTAAGAAATGTTGAGTGTATCTAGCCATAAATCATCAAAACAACTGGTTCGGCTAGCAGTTTACTAGTCCTTGTCTACAAACCGTTTCTAAACGCTATATGTCTATTCTAGGCTATGTCATTTTAGGACATAAGCATTTTAAGTGATATAGACATTACAGCCTAACCATCATAAACCAACGTGTACTTGTATTGTTTAAGGATATGGGGCTAAAGCGAGTGCGGGATAATTTACAACTGGCTTTAGGAGAGGGTTAGTATCGTAAATCCTCTCCTAAAGCCGAGAACTAAAATCCTTGTGATGTGGAAGATCCTCCCATTGGTGCACTCTTCCACAAACCATTTAGGATTGCTATATTTATTGGAAAATTTGGAGTGAGCGAGCATGATTGGTCAATTACTAGATGGGCGCTATCGCATTGCTAGCAAACTAGGTGAGGGGGGCTTTGGGCATACATATTTAGCCCATGATACGCGCATACCCAATGAGCCACTTTGTGTAGTTAAGCACCTGAAGCCCGCTAGTGACGATCGCGAATATCTCAAAGTAGCCAATCGCTTATTTACCAGTGAGGCGCAAGTCCTTGCAAAGTTGGGCGATCACGATCGCATTCCGCGCTTACTTGCCTATTTTGAGCAGTCAGGAGAATTTTACTTAGTAGAAGAATTTGTCGAGGGGCGATCGCTAGAATTGGAATTAGTACGCGGCTATCGAATGGGTGAAGCCCAAGTAATTCAAATATTAGATGATTTATTAAGTATTTTGGAATATACCCATGCTCAAGGGGTAATTCACCGAGATCTGAAGCCAGACAATATTATTCGCCGTAAATCTGACGGTAAATTGGTACTGATCGATTTTGGTGCGATTAAACAGGTGCAAAATCAGATGGCGCAGGAGGGACAAACTGTTGCCACAGTAGCGATCGGTACTCTAGGTTATATGCCCAGTGAGCAAGCCCAAGGCAAGCCGCGCCCTAGTAGTGATTTATATGCGATCGGTGTAATTGGTATTCAGGCACTCACTGGTTTACAGCCTCGTGAACTGCAAGAGGACTATCAAACGGGGGAATTAATCTGGCAGCATCTTGTACCCAATAAAACAGGGCTAGTTGGTGTATTAACCAAGATGACTCGTTATCACTACAAAGATCGCTATGAATCGGCGGCGGAAATTCGTAAAGTGCTAGCAAATCTGGGTTCCCATCATTTACCAACCCATCAATCAGTGCAGTCTGCCAATGGTATTCAGTCCACGATTGTGAGTACCAATAGTGGTAATGATTTGGGGACTGAGATTTTACCTAAGGTTCCGCCGACGCAGCCCTATAATCCTGCGATCGCCCAATCGCCAATGCCATCAATTCAGCCTTTAGTCCAGCCATTACCTGCTCCGACCACACCATTACCACCACCCACTACTCCCGTTAATCTCCATTCTGCTCCCTCCGAAAATCCTCCACAGCATACGGTACAGGTGTCTGCTCCCTATCAAACTAGTGATCATAAAGGTAGTAATAAGGGCTTATGGATTGCGGTTTGGGTGGCTGCCTTTGCTACTGCGATCGCGATCGGTGCGGTGATGGCAACTCGTAATGGCTCTAGTACCTTGAGTCCTGTTACCAATAACTCAACTAGTAAGCCTACGGTTACACCTAGCCCCAATTCTCCACCTGTTGCCAGTCCTTCAACGCCTACTGAAACTACTAGTCCTACCTCTACTCCTAAGGCTTCTCCCTCTGCTACGGTTAGTCCCACCGCTACACCTACTACTAAGCCAACGAAAACAGCGATCGCGTCTTTATCAGAGTCGGAAGCGGTGGATCTTGTGAATAATTTAGTAGCGGCTAAAAATCAAATGTTTGCTCCACCCTTTGATCGGCAGCTATTAGCGGAACTGACTACAGGTGAAGCCTACGAAAAACGCAAAGGTTCGATTGACTGGCTGCAAAGCAATAATGCTTTTTATCGCTACGGTGACTTTAAGGTAAGTCGCGCAGGATCGTTTGGCATTCAAGATGATCAGGCAAATGTAACTGTGGAAATTTTTGAAAGTCCCACCCTTTATGTCAATGGCAAAATTGATCGATCGCAGTCGCAGCCATCAAGGGGGCGATATATTTGCAACCTAAAGTTTGAGGATGGCAAATGGAAAATTGCCAACTTAACTAAGGTGGACTAATACCAAAGATAACTGTGATGCAAAGCATCACAGTTATCTTTGGTGAGGCTTAATCTTGGTTAAATATCTTGATTTTGGCGATCGCTATATCATAAATGTATTGAATTTCATAACTAGAATTTGGGTACTGTTTTGTATAGCTTAAATTCTAGAAACCTATAGTTGAATTATGGTGATGTTTTTTAGCAATTGAGCAACAAAAACATTACAACACGGGACTAATTACTCAAACTAGGACTCAATAAACTGAAGAGAGGATTGTATGTCCACACCAGAATCAGAATTTCCCCATTCAGAATTACCTCATAAGGCGGGGCGTGCCGATCAAGTTGGTGCAAGCCTCGTCACAGCTAAAATTGCAGGTAATCTTGCCTTTGCCTCTAGTATTACGATCGCCCTACTTGTGGGGATTGTATTTTCCCTAGTCACGGCAACAATTTTTATCGTCAATAGCCCCAATCCGATCCTTGGATTTGGCGTTGCGGTAATCGTCACTGTTTTAGTCAATGCGATCATCTTCTTTGTATCGCCTTGGATCATGGACTTGACTCAAGGTTGGCTCTATCACACCCGCTGGGTCAAGATCGAAGAAATTGAACGCCTCAGTCCTGAATCAGCCCGTACCATTCAACGTGTGTGTAATCTCAAAAAGATTACCCAGCCACGTTTAGGGATCATTGATGATAACAATCCGACTGCTTTTACCTATGGGGCTTTGCCTAATAGCGCTCGTCTAGTGGTTAGTGCAGGTTTATTCAAATATCTTGATGATGACGAAGCTGCCACTGTCTATGCCCATGAGCTAGGACATATTGTGCATTGGGACTTTGCGGTGATGACCGTTGCCTCGACCTTGGTGCAAATTACTTATTTGCTCTATGTCACCATTCGCGAGGTTGGCAAAAAAATTAATGATGAACGGGCAGAAAATGCCGCTATGATTACTGCCTTTATTGCCTATGGTTTTTATATTGTTGGCACATATTTGCTGCTCTATCTATCGCGCACTAGAGAATATTTTGCTGACCATTTCGCCGCCGAGCAAACGGGCAATCCCAATGCTTTGTCACGCGCTTTGGTGAAAATTGCCTATGGCATTGTCCAAGAAACTGAAAAAGCAACGGAGCCAAGTCGTTTGATGCAGGGTACTCGCGCCCTTGGTATCTATGATTCTAAGGCAGCAGCTTCTACGGGTACGGCTTATCAAATTTCATCTTCTCCAGAAAAAATTGGTCGTCTCTTCCTGTGGGATTTGTTTAATCCTTGGGGTTGGTGGATGGAGCTAAACTCGACCCATCCGCTCACGGGCAAGCGAGTGCGTGCTCTCAGTAACTATGCTGAGCAGCTTGGGTTAGATATGGAGTTTGATATGGGGCGTGTGGTTGCCGAAGGTAAACGCCTCGACAAAAAACGGCTCTATGGAACTTTCTATCAAGATGTTCTGCTCTATGGTGCAGAATTCATTGCGATTATCCTTGGTTTAGCGATCGGTGCAGTTCTATTTAAGAGTATTGGTGGCTTAAAAGCATTTGTGGCGATTCCATTACTATTGTTAGGTGTCGTGATGATATTTAAGCGATCGGTCATGTATCCCAGTTCCAAGAATGCGCCAGCAACTGATGTAATTACCCTGATGTCCGATGCCTATGCTAGTCCTCTGCGTGGTCAACCTGTGCAATTGGAAGGAAATCTGATCGGTCGTGGCGATGCAGGTTATGTGTTTGGCTCCGATCTGAAGTTACAGGACAAATCAGGCATGATGTATCTGCTCTATGCTTCTCGTTGGGGACCTTTTGGTAATTTCTTTTTTGGTATGAAGCGGGTACAGGGTTTGATTGGAATGGAAACTACTGCTAAAGGTTGGTTCCGTCGTGGTGTTGCCTCTTGGATGGATTTAGAACTTCTATCTACTGCTAATGGCAATAAAGTATCTAGTCATCCCGCTTTTTGGGGACTAGTCTGGTCAATCATCTTTTTAGCGATCGGTGTATTGTTATTTCTTGCTAAGTAGCTCAGGATAGTTACAAACCCAGATTGTTTAGCATTCTGCTACGCAGGCGAAGCAAACAAAGAGAGGCGGCGCATTGCACCGCCTCTCTTTGTTTAGGCAAAACGATGTTTGGCATAGATTGCAACACTGGTAATGCAAAGCAAAGGTGTTAACCAGTCACCCCACATGACATATAGAGTCTTGGTATCGCGCAAATAAACCGTTTCTAAATGGGTTTCATAGGTATTCACATCCGATAGCCAAACTGTGCGCCCATTGGGATCGACAAAGCCTGAATAGCCTGTATTAGTTGCCCTCACCGCCCAGCGATCGCTTTCGATCGCTCTTGCCACATCTTGGGCATGATGTTGTGCCGACATATAGGAAGCGAAATGAGCATTATTAGATGCTGAGAGAATTAAGCGACCACCTGCGGCAGTTTGAAATCGGAAAGTGGCGGGATAAGCAGATTCATAACAAATGCCAACGATAAAACGTCCCCAAGGTGTATCGACTAGTTGCTCGCTGGAACCTGCTTCTACTTCGCCTCGTAATGGTGATAGACGCTTGATTAAACTTCCTAAAATTGGTTTAAAGGGAATATATTCCCCAACAGGAACGAGCCGCACCTTGTCATATTGACCGAGGATTTTATTGGAACCATCGATCAGAAAGAGGCTATTCGTATAGTTATTCGGGTCTTCAGTATTAGGATTGCGCGTTTTGCCAAAGCCTCCTAACCACACAGGAACGCGATATTTTTCGACTACTTGATCGAAAGGTTCGCGTCTGGCATCGTAATTGGGATAGAGAAAAGAAATCGCTGTTTCAGGGGTGACGATCATTTCTGCGCCCGACTGAGCTAGTTTCTCATAGCCTTTAGTGTAATTATTAACAGCGATTTCCCATCCTTTCGGCTTTACCGTCAGCGCATTAGGGAAGTTACCTTGAATGATTCCTGCTTTAATTGCTTGAGAGTTGGTGCTGATCATGCGATCGCTTTGCATTTCCCATGCGCCATAGCCAGACATTGCTAATAACATCACAATTGCGGCGATCGCATAGCGCCATTGCTTAGCCCAATTTAGTAAAACTATGGACTGCTTTTGTTGGTTCCATAGGGGCTGGCGATCGCGCCAAGGTTTATGTAATAGGGTTTCTGCTAATAATCCATTGATTACCACAATTGCAGAAGTCATCGTCTGTTGTCCAGAGAGTCGGCTAATTTGGAGCAACAGTAAATCATGGGGACTCTGGGTATAGCCTAATGCTGTCCAATAAAGGGGACCCCAACTCCAAACAATTTCTAATCCACTAAAAATCGCGCAAGCAATAATAATCCGACTTGGAACATTCAGTTTGTGCGTAAGTAAAGACATTCCGCCTGCCCATAGTCCTGATAATACGGCTCCCCATCCTGTAATCAGTAACCAAACTAATGTCGCAATCCAAAAGCTAGTCCACCAAGGTACGCCCATCCATTCCATCGGATGCACTGATGTAATCCAAAATAACGCCATGCCGTGATAGCAAAACCCCCATACTGCGCCCATTGCGATCGCGCTTTTGAATTTTAGCTTCTGAGCTAGCATCCAGAGAGGAATGAGAGCAATCCATGCTAGCCACCATTGACTAAAGGGATCGGGCGTAAGCCCCATGAGTACACCACCAAGGGCAGCAAATAGAAGGTTTTGCAAATTTCTCATAGGAACTAGTTTTCGGTGCTGAGGTGTTTATTGGGAGGATGTTGTCGTCGGGGAGTAGTTTTAGGATTTAGGCGATCGCTCACAATCCATACAAATCCTTAAACCATTTCACAAATTTCTGAGCATTAGGATGTTGAGGATCAAGAACCGTTTCTTTGACCGCTTGATGTAATTGCCGACCTGGGGGATCTTGCCAAGCAAGCCAAGTGTAAATATTAGCTTTGTCATATTGTACTTCTGTCAGTTTCGCGCCCCTGCTTATTGCTTCTTGGACTGACAATTGAGCAAATTGCCATAGCGGTTCGTTGTCGGCAGGAATCATATAGGCTAGAAAAGTCTCTAACATCCCTCGTTGAAAATTGTCAGGCATCAGCCAAACTCCAAATTTAAGCTCTTTTGTGACTTTGCAAATTAAGCCATCTTCAGGCAATTTATTAGGCAAATTTGGAATACTTGCTTGACATCGATTTTTGATGCTTTCCCAACGACCAAGAGGGTTATCATCTGCATCAATAATTACTCCAAGTTGAGACAGAGAAGATTCTTTTAAGCGAGGTTTAATCTGATTTAATAATTTGGGATATCCTCCGCATGAATGAATATGAGGAATGAGAGGATCGTCTTGAGTCCATGCCACGCCATTTTTTTCAATTAATTCAGGGATTACACGCTTATCGTCATCTCCTTCCACAAGCAAGAGCCTTGTTTTTGTAATCATGACCTAGCGTACCTCAATCCCTTCTTCAGCAGCGATCGCAATTTCATCTTCAGTAAAGACAATACTGTGAGTTTTCCCTTTCTCAACTCGATGAATCGTAATACCATCTTCACTAGGATTTTCAGCATTAGCAATATCCGCTAAACTCTGCCAGCAATCATTGCTATGGGTAGTCGCAAAAATCTGGACGTTAAGGCGCTTTGCAGTTTCCCAGAGCATTTTCCACATATCAGACATCACCGTAAAGTGCAGACCCGTATCAATTTCATCCACTAACAAAACGCCATCTTTTGCATTTACGATCGCTAAAGCAAGTCCTAAAATCCGCCACATTCCATCGCCCATGCTACCAATTGGTATACGTTGGGGTTCGTCAGTAAGTTGAACGATAAATCCACTATGCGCTCCTTCATACCGATACTTACCAGAACTAACATTTGCAATTCGTTTGATACGATGCTCAATTATTTTTAATGCATCTATTACAAGATCTTCTTCTGGTGTAATCACTATGCGCTCAAACAGCTCGATCATTTGTTCAGACGAAAAAGAAGATGAACTTACAAAGCGAGTTTTTGGTGGTAATCTACTAAAACTTTTTTCCCAATTAGCTTTTCTTTGTGAATCAATAACAATGATTCCATCTTGAGAAATTGGCAGACATAGGCTTGTATTTTGGACTCTATTTTCTACATCATCCCAATGTAAAACATACAATTCAGGAGATCCATCATCTCTATTCTTCTGACCTTTAAGAAGAGTTTGTTCTGATTTGCCAGAGCTATCTATGCCAGTAATCGAAATTTGAAAACCTTCATCGATTTTGTGATTGTAGAAAAGATGGCGAATAGCAAGATGAGTATCACTATTTTCATTGATATATTCACTACGATCAACAGTAATATCACTCAATATTGCGTGATTTGTTGGTAAAGCAATTAATAATTGAATGGCTTCTAGGATAGAAGTTTTACCACTGTTGTTAGTACCAACTATGAGATTTAACCTGCCAAGTTGTTGCATCTCAAAGGATTGGAAGCAACGGAAATTTTCGATTTTGAGGGATTTCAACATAATTGATTACTAGGAATATAAGTAATTACATGTAGGATGGGTTAGCGATCGCGTAACCCATCATCTTTAAATATTTAGAGATGCGTTACGTTACACTAACGCATTCTACAAATGATTAAGACTTCCTACTTATGACTTTTAATCGATTTAAGCACTGAAGTACTTAGCCACAGGATGATGCACAATCAATGCAGTAGTTGACTGTTCAGGATAAAGTTGTTCGCTCTCATCCATTTCCAAACCAACACGCTTGGCATCGAGCAGATCGAGAAGCTTGTACTGATCCTGCATATTCGGACAGGCGGGATAGCCAAAACTATAGCGAGAGCCATGATAGCGCTGGGCGAGAATATCGCGGATATTATCGGGATCTTCGCTACCAAAACCGAGTTCATGACGAATGCGTGTATGTGTCCATTCCGCCACTGCTTCCGCCATCTGCACCGCTAAGCCGTGAAAATAGAGGTAATCGGTATATTGATTCGCCTTGAATAGTCCTTGAGCAAACTCAGTGGCAATATGCCCAACGGTGACCGCTTGCAAGGGCAAGACATCAATGATTCCCGAATCCTTGGGTGAGAAGAAATCGGCAATGCAGAGACGGCGTTGAGACTTTTGGCGAGGGAATACAAAGGAATTGATTGGCTTCGCGTTCTTGATATTGTCGATATCTTGAGGATTGTAAACATAGACCGTATTTCCTTCCGCTAGGACGGGGAAATAGCCATAGATAGAGGTTGGCGCTAGTAACTTCTCATTGATGATCCGTTCTTTCCATGTATGCAGAATTGGATAAACGGTTTCTTGCAGAAATAGATCATACTCCTCGCGAGGCTGACCTTGGGGCTTGCGAAATTGCCATTGACCTGCAAAAAGTGCTTGCAAATCGAGATTCCAGAATAGTTCCTCAATAGGAATATCTGTACCTTGCAAGATCTTCGTTCCCCAGAAGGGAGGTGTGGGACGGGGAATGTTGATATCAACTGCATCAGAACGACCAGTATCTAAATAGCGTTCCGCAAGCGCCGCCTCTTTCTTCGCCTTATCCTCAGCCGCAGTGGTGGCACTTTCTGCCGAATCTAGCACCTCGTCAAGGGCAAGATTCTCATCTAAGAAGCCTTTAGTATCTTCCCATTTGCCTTCAGCCTTGGCTGGCATATATTTATCCATGAAGTTTAGGTCAGAGAAAGCATCTTTCCCATAAATGACCTTGCCGTTATAGACATTCTGACAGTCGTTATAGACAAATTTAGGGGTGAGTGCTGCGCCGCCGAGAATGACGGGAACAGTGATGCCACGGTTATTAAATTCCTGTAGGTTATCCTTCATGAAGGCTGTGGATTTGACCAATAAGCCACTCATGGCAATGCAATCTGCTTTGCATTCTTCATAGGCTTGAATGATGTTCTCTACCGATTGCTTGATGCCGATATTGACGACTTTGTAGCCATTGTTGGAGAGAATGATATCGACGAGGTTTTTACCAATATCGTGAACATCACCTTTCACGGTGGCAATCAGGAATACGCCTTTATTGGAACCTTCGGCTTTTTCCATGAACTTCTCTAGGAAAGCAACTGCCGATTTCATGGTTTCGGCAGATTGCAGCACAAAGGGAAGTTGCATCTGTCCTGAGCCAAAGAGTTCGCCAACCACTTTCATGCCATCAAGGAGGAATTGATTGATGATTGTCAGTGGTTCGTAGGTTTTTAGCGCCTCAGTGAGTGCGTCATCTAAACCAATGCGATCGCCGTCAATAATATGATTTTTGAGTTTCTCCTCAATCGTGAGATTATCATCAACGACTTTAACGCGCTTTGCCGAAACTCCTTCAAATAGCTTCGTAAATTCGCCAAGGGGATCGTAGGTGCAGATATCACCATCAAATTGACGCTGATCAAAGATTAATTGCCTTGCTACTTCTAATTCTCTTTCAGGAATGCGATTTAGCGGTACGATCTTGCTAGCATGAACAATTGATGAATCCATACCGACTTTCATCGCTTCATGCAAGAATACCGAGTTAAGAACAATCCGAGAAGCAGGATTTAAACCAAAGGAAACATTGGAAACGCCGAGCAATACATGGGTTTCGGGCATCGCTTCCTTGATGCGGCGGATTGATTCGATGGTAGCAGCAGCATTCTGACGATCCTCTTCGATCCCTGTCGAAATCGGTAAAGCCAGCGTATCAAAGAAAATCTCACTGGCGGGCATCCCTAATTCTTCCGTCGCCTGTTTGTAGGCACGGGAAGCGATCGCAAATTTTTTGTCAGCAGTTCGCGCCATGCCTTCTTCATCAATTGTACCGATGACGATCCCCGCGCCATATTGCTTGGCGAGACTTACAACTTTGCAGAAGCGTTCCTCCCCATCTTCGTAATTAGTCGAGTTGAGAATACATTTACCACCCGCAACTTTCAGTCCTGCTTCCATCTTTTCCCATTCGGTGGAATCCAGCATCAGAGGTAAAGTCACATTAGTGACGAGGCGCGATACTAGTTCATGCATATCGCGCACGCCATCGCGTCCCACATAGTCCACGTTCACATCGAGGATATGTGCGCCTTCTTTTACTTGCGATCGCGCGATCGCGACTAGTCCATCCCAATCCTCAGCATTGAGCAAATCGCGAGTTTTCTTAGAACCACTTGCATTTAATCTTTCTCCGACAATGAGGAAAGAATTATCTTGAATGTAGGGCTGGGAGCTATAAATGGAAGCTGCTGACGGAACGACTAGGGGTTCGCGCTTTTTGGGCTTGAGAGTCTTGGCAGCATCGGCTAGAGCTTTGATGTGGGCGGGTCTTGTGCCGCAACAACCACCGATAATCTGCACGCCTAAATCTTCGACAAAGTGAGCTAGATGTCCTTTGAGATCGTCGGGAGTAAGGCGATAAAAAGCTTGTCCACCAACATTTTCAGGTAAGCCCGCATTCGGTACGCAGGACACCACGAAGGGAGAATGGGCGCTCAAATACTGGATATGCTCTTTCATCAAGTCGGGACCTGTGGCGCAGTTCAACCCTAAGATGTCGATGGGATAGGGTTCGAGAATGGTCACAACGGCGGAAATGTCGGAACCGACGAGCATTGTGCCAGTAGTTTCCATCGTTACCGAAACCATGACGGGAATGCGGGGTTTGCCTTCGGCAGTTTTTTTGTCGAAAAATTCAGCGATCGCATTGAGTGCGACCTTAATTTGCAGGACATCCTGACATGTCTCCACAATTAATAGATCTGCGCCGCCATCGTACAGCCCTCCGATCTGCTCGATAAAAGACTCCTTCATCGTATCGAAATCAATATGTAGCAGAGTCGGTAACTTTGTGGTTGGACCGATCGAGCCTGCCACAAAACGAGGTTTCTCAGGGGTGGAAAATTCAGCAGCAACGGACTTGGCTAATTCTGTCGCCTTTTTGCTGAGTTCGTAAGCTAAATGCCCCAAATTATATTCATTCAAGACGATCGACGTACCGCCAAAGGTATCCGTCTCGATTACATCGGCTCCTGCCTCTAAAAAGTCACGATGTACTTTGGCGACTGCTTCAGGCTTCGTCATCACCAGATACTCGTTGCAACCCTCATACTCTGCGCCGCCAAAATCTTTGGCGGTAAGGTTTTGGACTTGCAAATTTGTTCCCATCGCACCATCAAAGACAATGACGGGGCGATCGCTGCTATGAAGACGTTCCAGAAACAGACTGGTCATGTGATGTATACCCTAGGCTAATGAAGCTACTCTACCAAAAAAACATGTAGTGATTTTGCGGGTAGGTGGTACTTTGTGCTGCCTTACCTCAAAATTTAGATCGCGTGACTCTCAACTCTATCTACAGCCAGATATCGCGATCCCTAGTCTCGCTTACCAAAAGATGTCACCAAATATCTGTTAGATTTATATATGTTTACAAAGTTATTTTAATAAAAAAATTTTATGAGCTTACTGATCGTAGGTGCGACAGGTACACTCGGTCGTCAAATAACCCGTCATGCACTGGATCGGGGGCTAAAAGTTAAATGTCTAGTTCGTTATCCTAAAAAAGCGGGCTTCCTCAGAGAGTGGGGTGCTGATTTAGCCGCAGGCAATCTGATGAACCCTGAAAGTATTGATGATGCACTAGAAGGTGTCACTGAGGTAATTGATGCCGCGACAACTAGGGCAACTGGTTCTCTGAGAATCAAAGATGTTGATTGGCAGGGTAAGGTTTCCTTGATCCAAGCAGCCGAACGAGCCAATGTTCAGCGATTTGTATTTTTCTCGATCCTTAATGCTGAGAAATATCCTGCTGTCCCATTGATGGATATCAAAAACTGTACTGAAAAATTTCTTGCATCTACTGATCTCAACTACACCATTCTCAAGCCCTGTGGATTTTTCCAGAACTTGATTGGTGAATATGCGATCCCCATCCTCGAAAATCAAACCATCTGGATTGGCGGCGAATCTTCACCGATCGCCTACATGAATACTCAAGATATCGCCAAATTTGCGATTCGGGCGCTAGAAGTTAAAGAAACTGAACGGCAATCCTTTGCGATCGCAGGTCCCAAAGCATGGCAACCCAGCGAAATCATCAAACTCTGCGAAAGAATGTCGGGACGCACCCGCCGCACAGCTAATATGCCCCTCGGACTTTTGCGATTTGCCCGTAAGTTTGCCCTAGGCTTTGAATGGGGTTGGAGTTTTGCCGAGCGCATGGCATATGCTGAAGTCCTTGCCAGTGGTATTCCCCTTGATGCCGACATGACGGAGACCTACAAAATCTTTGGTCTTGCGGAAGAAGACATGACTACCCTTGAGTCCTATATGCAGGAATACTTTAGCCGTATTCTCAAGAAACTGAAGGAGCTAGATTACAAAGAACCAAAAATTAAAGCTCCTTTTTAATATGTCTCATAGCATTTTTCAATCAAGGAAAGTATTTTCCCTCCTTTGGAGGGAAAATACTTTCCTTGATTCACTAGACTAGGAAACGCTATAAGTAGAAAGACTTAATTATAGGAGTCTTTGCTTTACCTACAGCACAATGGAAACTTCTATAAAAAGTGTTGTGTATTTACCACACCTTCTAATCTCTAA
The DNA here is from genome assembly GCF_012863495.1 of Pseudanabaena yagii GIHE-NHR1. Classification (NCBI taxonomy): domain Bacteria; kingdom Bacillati; phylum Cyanobacteriota; class Cyanophyceae; order Pseudanabaenales; family Pseudanabaenaceae; genus Pseudanabaena; species Pseudanabaena yagii. The sequence continues at coordinate 1,945,655 of NZ_JAAVJL010000001.1, read as the reverse complement.
CTTTATTGCTATATTTTTAAGTAGCAGTTAGACAAACAGCTTCCAAGCCAATTTCAATTGACGAGTGGTAACTAGTAGTTAAATCTAATACCTAATAATTTAGATTCATATAGATCCAATAATTAAAATTATGAGCAAAACTCCATTAGACGCTTTCTTTATTGGTAGAGCCACTGCTGAGGCTGTAATCGATCGCATTGAACATACCGTAACCGATGCCCTTAGTGCCTTGGGAAAATTTGATGCTGAGCAACGCGAACAAATCCGTATCTTTGTTGAAACCGTTCTCGAAAAGGCTGAGCAACAAAAGGGTAATGTAGTCACCGAAGATAGCGATATCGATGCCGATGAACTACAAGAAACTATTGATAACCTCCGCGCCGAAATTGCTCAACTAAAATCAGAACTACAGCAATATCGCGATCGCTAAAAAAGCCTAACAAAAAAGCCTCGCGATGCGAGGCTTTTTTGTTTTAACGTGAGTTCGGGATTTGAGAGAAGGGTTGCGTAGTAACCCCTCTCTTAAATCCCAAAAGTAAAAGCCTTGCTATGCAAGGCTTTTACTTTTGGGATTTTAAAATTTGCCAACTTAACCCGAATTGACGTTGTTTTAGCGTAATGAAGGTGACGCTTTGGGAGAAAAAGTCGGTGAAGCGGAAGGATTAGCACTACTCGGAGAATTAGGAGATGGACTAGGAGGGGTGCTAGGTGAAGTTGACGGGTTAGCACTAGGAGCAACTGTCGCCGCAGGTTTAGCCTGTGATGGATCAGCTTTTTTCTTCTCTCCCAAAATACTAGGACTGCCATCGTCAAACACCCCTGCAATACAAGCAATCATCATCGTTGCCAATGTGCCTACAAATAGAGCCTTCCAGCCCAAATCAGAAATATCACGCCGACGCGATGGGATCAAGGCGATCGTGCCACCTACGAAAATACCAACTGACGCAAGGTGAGCGAATCCCGATAAGGCATAGCTGACAATAATCACAGTGCGATCGCTAATCAGTCCATCTTTCGATGCTTGAGCCAAGGCTTGATAGGGTGGAATCGCTGTCTCTAACAAACGCCGACCAATAATTACCGAAGCAGTCCAAGAGTCATCTAGTGATACTCCAGTAAGCAAAGTCAAAGGATAAAACAAAGCGCCTTGGATATTGGGCAGATTAATCACTTTGAAAATATCGCTGACAGTAGCCAGTGAAGCAAAAATTTGATTGATCAGATCCACTAAGCCAACGATCAAAATCAAAATTGCAGCGATCGATGCTGCCATCTTCAAACCATCCAATGCGCCAATAATCGTGGCATCCATCGGACTCATTCGCTTCATCGTCTCGCCACCAGCATTTTCTAGCTCGCCATCATCTTTAGGCTTCGCTGACTTATCTTCCTTAGGAATCCCACCCATAGTTAAGGGGACTTCTGTTTCTGGAACAAGGATTTTCGATAGTACAAAACAGGCGGGGATCGCAATAATCGAGGCTGAAACTAAGTGTCCCAGAATATTGGGGAAAACTGGCTTTAAAAAACTCGTATAAATTGCCAAGGTCGAAGAAGCCGCTGTCCCAAAACAACAAGCCAAAATGGCACATAACTCACTGCGAGTCATTTTGGGTAAGTAAGGCTTAACCACGATCGCTGCTTCAATACCAACAAAAATATTTGCCGAGCCGCTTAGAGCTTCTGCTCCACTCAAACGCATCGTCCAGAAAAATATCTTGGCAAATACATTCACAATGATTTGGATAACTCCAAGATTTTCTAGCAACGCCATAAAACCTGAGAAAAAAATCACCGCAGGCAATGCCCGAAATGCAAATACATAGGACAAACGATTTGTCGTACAGTACTTCGCCGCCGCATTGGCTGCACTAGTGAGATCATCAAGCAAAACCTGCCCAGGGGCGCAAGTACCATCAGGCTTCACAGGCAGCAGTGCATATGGCTCCTGTCCTGTCGGTGGTACGAATAAGCGCCCAAACACAAATCTTGCCCCAGTATCCGCCGAGTCAAATAAAGCATTCAGCAAATCGCTAAATCTCTGCAACAGATCTCTAGTTGCAGGTAGCTGAAACACAAAAAATCCTAGAACTAATTGTAAGCCGATGCCCCAGATAATGACGCGCCAAGGAATGACCCGCCGATCCTCAGAAAAGATCCAAGCCACAAAGCACAAGCCAAAAATGCCGAAAAAAGAAACAAAATTCAGATAGGTCATTGGCGTTTGAGGAAGAGATTAGTCAAAGATTAAAAAGTAAATTGGTTTTACTATTGCAAAATCTAATCAAAATGTTACGATGATAAATGCTTTAAACCATGTCATTTCGTTAAAGGAATAAACTGTGGCAAATATCAAGTCCGCAAAAAAGCGCATTCAGATCGCTGAGCGCAACCGTCTGCATAATAGATCATATAAGTCAGCCGTCAAGACCCTAATTAAAAGCTATTTAGAAGCGGTCGATACCTATAAGGCAAATCCTACGCCTGAGGCTTTAGAAGCAGTGAACGCAAAACAGTCTCTTGCCTATAGCAAAATAGATCGCGCTGTCAAGCGTGGCGTGTTACATGGCAACACAGGTGCACGTCGTAAAGCAAAACTCGCAGTTGCTTACAATAAAGCTACTGCTGCCAAGTAAGTTCCATTGTCTTAATCAGCATTAAGCACTAATGTTGCCTGATCATGAGCATTTGCAATTAATCACTGGTGGAAACGCAGTATTAAATTGTATTTGAGTAGTCTAGATTACTAGCTTCTTAATATGAATTTGCTATGATTAATTTGGTAATGATTTGAGATTGATCAACTTAGATGATGGTCTGATGACATTTTGTTGATGACCTGCGTATTCGGGCAGGTTGCAGAATAATCGCTTTTCCCCACATCTGCATCCGTCTGCGATCTTGAGATCTTCTCAGCCTGTCCCGCTTACACCTATTGGCTAAACGCCCATGTCTAATATTGACAAAGATCGGTTTTTAAACCCTATCCCAAGTTATAGGGGCGAGTTTTCTCCAGAGAATTTAGCTTTTAATGCTAACTTGCAAGAATTTACGAATCGCGTGTCGATCATATGTGCCTTAGAAACTGGTGGTAAGATCTCACCCAATGAAGCTTATAAACAGATCAAGGATCTGTGGACAGAATTGGATCAATCCAAACAAAACCTTTTGGCTGATGACTAATTTTAATTTGAAATCTAGTCTCAGCAGTGACTATTGGCTCAAACTAACCCTTACCATAGGTATAAATCCTCGAAAAGTTTGTTTACAATCTTTAACATAGGTTTATACTAGAAACAATTAACTTCATTTTGCTGACTTCTCCCATTGCATGACTATCCAAAGCAATCTTAATCTTTGGAAGCTGAGGTTTTCATAAAAAAGCTCTTTTTAAACTGCTTAAAATTTAGGGCAGAGATGTCCTTCGGCTTTGTTATTGATTGTTTATCGCGTGCGATTGGCAGAATAGGCGAACTGTTCTTAGAACAAATTTGCTGCAAATCTTAGGATCATCCATGCCCTCATCTTTTATTTCTCTCGGTATTTCAGAAGCGCGAGTTGCTAAGCTCGAATCCATTGGCTTTACAGAGCCTACAGCTATTCAAGAACAAGCAATTCCCCAATTACTCGCAGGCGCAGATGTACTCGGTCAAGCTCAGACTGGTACTGGTAAAACTGCTGCTTTTGCTTTGCCGATTTTGGAACGTTTGGATCTCAATGACGACTCTTTACAAGCCCTGATCTTGACACCCACTCGCGAATTGGCGATTCAAGTCGGACAGGCTTTGCGTAGCTTTAATACAAAGCCCGGCGCAAAAATTCTCACTGTATATGGTGGCTCCGCAATCGATCGCCAAATGATTCAATTGGATCGTGGCGTTCATGTTGTTGTCGGTACTCCTGGTCGAGTCATCGACTTGATGGAGCGCGGCAAACTAAAACTAGATAAACTAGCTTGGTTCGTTTTAGATGAAGCTGATGAAATGCTCAATATGGGCTTCATTCAAGATGTTGAAAGAATCTTGGTAACAACTCCTTCAACTAAGCAAAGCACTTTCTTCTCGGCAACGATGCCTCCTGCGGTCAAGCGTTTAGTGAAGAACTTCTTGAAATCTCCTGTGACTGTGAAGGTAGAGACTCAGGATTCTACTCCTACTCGTATCGATCAACAGATTTATCTTGTTCCTTATCACTTGACTAAGGAAGAAGCTTTATTGCCTGTTTTGGAATATGAAGCGCCAACTTCGGCAATTATCTTTGTTCGTACTAAAGATTCTGCAAGTCGTCTGACAGAGATTCTGCAATCCTCTGGACATAGCGTTGATGAATATCATGGCAACCTTTCACAGTCTCAGCGTGAAAATCTCTTGCGTCGCTTCCGTAATCAACAGGTGCGTTGGGTAGTTGCGACTGATATTGCGGCGCGTGGTTTGGATATCGATGGTTTGACTCACGTATTTAACCTTGATATTCCTGATGATCCTGAGCGTTATGTTCACCGCATCGGTCGGACTGGTCGTGCTGGCAAGAAAGGGATTGCTATTACCTTGATTTCTGGAAAAGAGCGCTACAAGTTGCGTCAATTGGAACAACAAGTGGGAATGCCTCTTCCTCCTCAGCCTTTGCCTAATATTGCTCAAATTCAAGAACGCCGTATCGGTCGCTTTACTGAGCAAATTCTAGAAGCATTGGCAGGTGAGCGTTTGGCTTCTTTCTTACCTTTGGTATCGCAATTGGTTGAGGATTACGATCCCCAAGCGATCGCTGCTGCTGCCTTGCAACTCGCCTATACCCAATTGCAATCTGATAAGGCTGAGCAAGCTGCATTGCAAGTCTTGGCAAAACAGCCTCATAGTCCTTCTGGACGCGATCGCGATGGTGGTTCTTACAACAGTGGTAGACCCATCAAGCGCGGTCAAAGCGGTTACCGTGGTGATGGTGGTCGTTCTGGCGGCGGTCGTGATGGTGGTGGTCGTGATGGCGGCTATGATTCCCGTCGCCCTTCCCGCGATCGAGATCGTTCTTCCGCTCCAGTTAAATACTAGGAAATCAATTACAAGCTTTGTTTAGCAAAGCTTGTAATTGGAAAGTATTTCACCCTATCGCTTGATATTTTTCATTTGGAACTTAAGAGATAATCATAAGTACCGAATCTTAGCCCAAGCCGTTTGTGGAAGCTCCTTTCAAATGGAGTTATTACAAATTGCTTGGGTTCTATATTTTTGTGATCATTGAATGATCATTTTTGAGAACATGCAGTCCTTTAATACTTTTTCAACACTTGATACTGACCTTCGCAAAAATCTGACTGCGGTTTTTTGGGCAGGACTATTTTTCTGGTCGAGTATGGCATCACAGTTGCCAACTATTCCTTTATATATCAGTACCTTAACGCATTCCTATGACCAAATTGGGATTGTTATGGGTTCCTTTGCGATCGGTTTACTCATTTTCCGTCCCTATTTAGGTAGACTTTCAGATCGGAAAGGAAGAGTCTACACGATGCGTGTGGGTTTAATCGTGGCAGCGGTAGTTCCCCTATGCTATGCCCTATTGCCTTCTATTCCTTTGTTGATCTTCTTTCGAGCAGTGCATGGGATTAGTATTGCCGCCTTTGCCTCAAGTTATAGTGCTTTGGTTGCTGATCTTGCGCCAATTGAAAAACGTGGTGAAATCATTGGCTATATGAGTTTGGTGAATCCATTGGGGTTGGCGTTTGGTCCCGCAATAGGTGGTTTAATGCAGGAATTTTGGGGATATCAGCCTCTATTTGTCACAGCTTCATTGCTATCAGTGGCAGGGCTATTGCTGACAATGCAGATTGGTCGTGAGGGCGATCGCCAAGTGCTATCTTCTAAAACAACTGCTAAATTAGGCTTTTGGCAAACTTTCCTCAATCCTAGGGTGAGAGTACCTTCTACCGTTCTCTTATTGGTTGGGCTAGCTTTTGGAACTCTCAGTTCTTTTATGCCTTTGCTAATGCAACAGAAGCATATTCCGCTCAATGCGGGGCTATTCTATATGGCGGCGGCTTTGTCTGGATTTATCATTCGCTTTCCTGTAGGGCGGCTCAGTGATGAATGGGGACGTGGCATCTTTATTTCCATTGGGATCCTGTTTTATGGCATATCCATGGCATTAATCTATTTCGCTAGCCAAAGTTATGAATTTCTGTTGTCGGGCATTGCTGAGGGCATCGGTTCAGGAATTGTGATTCCTGCTATTGTCGCCTTGCTTGCCGATCGCACAGTTCCTCAAGAGCGTGGCTATGTATTTGGGATGACATGGGTTGGCTTTGATGTGGGAATTGCTGTGGCAGGTCCAATTATGGGCAAGCTAATTGGAGTTGTGGGAATCACAAATATCTTTGCGATCGCTACAGGACTTTGTATGGTGGGACTTGTGATTTTTGCTACCCAGTCTAATAAAACTGTAGCTGAGTCATTTAAATTTGCGATCGGTCAAACTAGCGATCGCTACGCAATCAAAGGCATCGTATCTCATGCTTAAAAAAATGAAGCACCGTAGCAATTACGGTGCTTTGTTACCCCAAAAAAGAAGCGGTACTATGTACCGCTTCTTTTTTGGTAATTAGAGAACTACGCCTTTGGGTGTAGGAATAGAAGGCTGAAGATACATGGTCAAGAATTGGAAACCATTATTAGCAAGGAGAGGAAGCTTTTGCAGCTTCTTCACCCATTCTGGAGCATTGGACTCATCAATCTTCGAGAGCTTTGCATTATTCTCTTCGCACTTCTTGAGGCAAGACCAGAACTTAGGATTCTCCAAATCCATAATTACTGGGAAAGCCTTGGCTGCATCACGATTAGTTTCACGAAGAACTTCATCGACATACTTTCTGGTATCCATGCCGATCGACTCGTAGAACTCATTGCGAACACAAATATCATTTAGATACATGGTTGCAAATACGGATAGTAAAAAGAACTTACTCCAGAGATTGGCTCTAATACCCTTGATATTATTCTTTTCACTGCGGAGCAACAAGCTGCAGAAGTCACCGTGGCGGCTTTCATCTTGACACCAATTTTCAAAGAAATTGAAGATGGGGTAGATGCGATATTCAGGATGGGCAAGGAAATGCTGGTGAATTTTGATATAGCGCCAGTAGCCAATCTTTTCCGAGAGATAGGTAGCGTAGAAAATAAACTTTGGTGCGAAGTAAACGTATTTCTTGGTTTTTGATAGGGTCGAAAGGTCAAGTTGCAGATCAAAGTCTGGCATGGCTTTATTCAAGAAACCAGCGTGACGTGCCTCATCACGGCTCATCAGACTGAAAATCTCTGCCATGAGAGGATTTTTGTCCTTGATTTTGACTGCAATTTCTTTGTATAGCAAAAATCCTGAAAATTCAGAGGTGCAAGAACCTTCTAGGAAAACACGGAAATGCTCTCTTACCTTAGGATCGATATGATCCCAGTTTTGGTTGAAATCAGCAGTACGGACAAAGTGACGACGGTTATAGTCAAATTTGAACTCTTCGAGGATAGCTTCATAGTCTGGCTTGAGGTCGAAGATGTCCATATTTGCCATCGCTTCAAAGTCAGTGGTGTAGAAGCGTGGAGTGAGGATGGTTTCGCGTCGGCCAGTCCCGTTAACCTTTTGTTGGGTTGACTGGCTTACATCGGGTTTAGAAGGAGTAGCTACCATAGTTCGTGCGTTTTCTTAAATTCTGTTAGAAGATTTTGCTGATAAATTGCAGTTTATATACCTATATAACTGCCTATTTTACGACTACTGTTTAGTTTATGGGTAGTTATATCTAGAAATAAGGTTTGCTTGTTAAGAAGCGTTAAGCAAGATCCCTGAAGCAAGCTGTGAGATTTGCAACTGTATAGCGGTTAGGGACTTGCTATTAATTAAAGTACCTGTGGCTTCGACTCCGCTCAGCGGCTTCGACTCCGCTCAGCGGCTTCGACTCCGCTCAGCCAACGTTAGCTTCGACTTCGCTCAGCTAGCTGAGCGGAGTCGAAGCTAACGTTGGTGGGACATTTTTTATCCGCAATAGCCTTACCAGCCTAGTGAAGTATGGGTTTGTTTCCTCCCCGAAGGCAGGGAAGCAAACCTCCGTACCCCGTTAAAAATCTAATAGCTTGTTAAAAGGGTGTAAAACTGTTAATTGCCCAGAATTTTTAGAATCAAGTAGATAAGCAGGCTAACTATGATCTCAGGGGAAATTAAGAGTCAAATCGATCGCATTTGGGATGCTTTTTGGTCGGGTGGGATATCGAACCCGCTTGAGGTGATTGAGCAAATTACTTATTTGCTGTTTTTAAAGCGCCTTGATGAGCTACATACCCTAGAAGAAAACAAGGCAAACCGCACCAAGAAACCAATGGAGCGGCGGATTTTTCCAGCGGGAAATGATGATAAGGGACGTGCCTATGATGAAATGCGCTGGTCTAGGTTTAAGCACGTTGCGGCAGCGGAGATGTATGAGCTTGTTAACGATCATGTGTTTCCGTTTTTGCGATCGCTAGGTGGTGACGGTTCAACTTACGCGCACCACATGAAGGATGCAAGGTTTACGATTCCGACTCCTGCGCTGTTGGCTAAGGTGGTGGATGCCTTGGATGGTGTGCCGATGGACGATCGCGATACGAAGGGCGATCTCTATGAATATATGTTGGGCAAGATTGCCAGTGCTGGTCAGAATGGGCAGTTTCGGACACCACGCCATATTATTCAGTTAATGGTGGAGCTAACTGCTCCGACGGCGGGGGATGTGATTTGTGACCCTGCGAGTGGGACTTGTGGCTTTTTGGTGATGGCGAATGAGTATTTGAGATCGCATTACCCTGAAATTTTGCGCGATACCAAGCTCAAGGATCATTTTCACCATCGGATGTTTCATGGTTTTGATTTTGATAACACGATGCTGCGAATTGGCAGTATGAATATGCTGTTGCATGGGGTGGAAAATCCAGATATTCGCTACAAGGATTCACTGGCTCAGGAACACGCAGGGGATGAAGGGGCTTATACGCTGATTTTGGCTAATCCTCCGTTTGCGGGTTCCTTGGACTATGAGAATACGGCTAAGGATTTGTTAGAGATTGTCAAAACTAAAAAGACGGAATTGCTATTTCTAGCGTTGTTTTTGAGGCTTTTGAAGACAGGCGGACGGGCGGCGGTGATTGTGCCTGATGGAGTTCTATTTGGTTCGTCTAAGGCTCATAAGGAACTTCGCCAAGCTTTGGTGGAAGAGCAGAAGTTAGATGGGGTGATTTCTTTGCCTAGTGGGGTGTTTAAGCCCTATGCGGGAGTCTCGACGGCGATCTTGTTATTCACAAAAACGGATTCGGGTGGAACGGATTTTGTCTGGTTTTATGATGTGAAGGCGGATGGTTTGAGTTTGGATGATAAGCGATCGCTTTTATTGTCTGATGATAAGCAGGGGGCTGTACCTGTGACACCGTTGACGGATGAGGAGCATTCTAAAAATAATTTGCCTGATGTGTTGAGGCGTTGGCGTAGTTTGTCTTCGACTTCGATGGCTTCGACTCCGCTCAGCCATCGGCAAAAATCTAGCTCCCTGAGCGAAGTCGAAGGGACGGTAAACGAAGCAGGAGATTCTGGTGAGGTTTTGGCTTCGACTCCGCTCAGCCAGCGTAGTTCTGAATACGATCGCCCTAGAACTGCTCAAAGTTTTTGTGTGCCGAAGGCGGATATTGTGGCGCAGGGCTATGATTTGAGTTTGAATCGTTATAAGGAGGTGGTACATGAGGAGGTCGATCATCGCGCTCCTAAAGATATCATTGCGGATTTGGCGAGGTTGGAGGCGGAGATTCAGGAAGGAATGAAGGAGTTGGAGGGATTGCTGGCTTCGGCTTCGCTCAGCCAACGATAATCTAGCTCTCTGAGCGCTTGCCCTGAGCTTGTCGAAGGGTAGACGGTAAACGAAGCAGATAAGTCTCTGCCGCAGAGATAAATGGTCTGTCTGCGTTGTTGTTCCCTTCGACTCCGCTCAGGGAACGGCTTTGTATTTCGCTCAGGGAATGGCTTTGTACTTTGCTCAGGGAACGGCTTGCTACTTCGCTCAGCCATCGGGCGATCGCACTCAGCTAGCCATCTCATATAATTACTACATAGCGCATAGAAGGAAAGTCGATGACTATGGCGATCGCAAAACCAACTTCTCCAGAGATCAGCCAAGAAAGTTCGCAAAAAATCACCTTTGAGGAGTTTCTTGAGTTTGATGATGGTACGGACTTTATGTATGAGTTGGAGCATGGAGAATTGATACAAATGGCTTCTGAGAGTGAGATCAATCAGCGTATTGCGTCTTTTTTGTTTTCTTACTTTTTGCAATTGGGCATACCTTACTATCGGCTCAGGATGAAGAGTGAGATCGCGGTAAATAGCCAAAGGGTAGGGGTGCGTGTGCCTGATTTGGTGATATTTTCTGAGGAGTTGGCGGCGGTGATGCAGGGGGCAAAGCGATCGCTAGTGATGTTGGATATGCCTGCGCCTGAGTTGGTGGTGGAGTTGGTCAGTCCTAGTCAGGAAAGTCGGGACTATCGCTATAAGCGCTCTGAGTATGCAGCGCGGGGAATTTTAGAATATTGGGTTGTCGATGCGATCGCGCAAAAGGTTACTCTTTTTCAATGGGTGGAGGGGTTTTATGATGAGTTTGTGTTTACAGACGATATGGTAATTAATTCGCCTTTATTGGGTGAGTTGACTTTGACGGCGGCGCAGGTTTTGCAAGGATAGCGATCGCGTTTTGGCTGAGGCGATTTATGTATAGAAATCTAGCTCCCTGAGCGAAGTCGAAGGGACGGTAAACGAAGCAGACAAACTACTGCCGCGCGGATAATTGGTCTGTCTACGTTGTTGTTCCCTTCGACTTCGCTCAGGGAACGGCTTTGTACTTCGCTCAGCCATCGGTCTTCTAGAAGAAGTAGCTTAAATGGATTTATGGCACATATGTATATTTTGGAGTGTGTGGATGGGAGTTACTATACGGGTAGTACTACGGATTTGGAGCGGCGATTGGAGCAGCATCAGCGCGGTGAGGGGGCAAGGTATACGGCGAAAAAGTTGCCTGTGAAATTAGTGTATTGTGAGTTTTTTGAGCATGTGGCGGATGCTTTTTATCGTGAGAAGCAGGTTCAGGGCTGGAATCGTAATAAGAAGCAGGCGCTGATTGCTGGTGACACGAATTTGCTGCATGAGTTTGCGGCTTGTCAAAATGAGTCACACTACAGTTGCCTGAGCAATTCTAGCGATCGCAATAAATCTAGCTCCCTGAGCGAAGTCGAAGGGACGGTAAACGAAGCACGAAAGTCTCCGCCGCGTGGATAAGTCGAAGGGACGGTAAACGAAGCAGGAAAGTCCCCGCCGCGTGGATAATTGGTCTGTCTACGTTGTCGATGGCTTCGACTCCACTTCGACAAGCTCAGTGCATCGCGCTCAGCCATCGGGCGATCGCATTCAGTCATTGAGGGATCGCAATAAATCTAGCTCCCTGAGCGGAGTCGAAGGGACGGTAAACGAAGCAGAAAAGTCCCCGCCGCGTGGATAATTGGTCTGTCTACGTTGTCGATGGCTTCGACTCCACTTCGACAAGCTCAGTGCATCGCGCTCAGCCATCGGGCGGATCGCATTCAGTCATTGAGGGATCTGATAAAATCTAGCTCCCTGAGCGAAGTCGAAGGGACGGTAAACGAAGCAAAAAAGTCCCCGCCGCGTGGATAATTGGTCTGTCTACGTTGTCGATGGCTTCGACTCCACTTCGACAAGCTCAGTGCATCGCGCTCAGCCATCGGGCGGATCGCATTCAGTCATTGAGGGATCGCAATAAATCTAGCTCCCTGAGCGGAGTCGAAGGGACGGTAAACGAAGCAGAAAAGTCCCCGCCGCGTGGATAATTGATCTGTCTACGTTGTTGATGGCTTTGACTCCACTTCGGCAAGCTCAGTGTATCGCGCTCAGCCATCGGGCGATCGCATTCAGTCATTGAGGGATCTGATATTATCTAGCTCCCTGAGCGAAGTCGAAGGGACGGTAAACGAAGCAGAAAAGTCCCCGCCGCGTGGATAATTGGTCTGTCTACGTTCATGTTCCCTTCGACTTCGCTCAGGGAACGGCTTTCTACTTTGATCGGCGATCAGGCGGATCTATAAATAAAGCAGTAACTTGCTCCCTGAGCGAAGTCGAAGGGAACACACTTGGTAAGAATAATTTAGATGAGAGGCAGAAATGAAAAGCAATAAATCTCTTCCACTTTCAGAGGCATATTGGTTTCAAGAAGGTCCAGGGGTTCGTAAATGGCAATTTACAGACTCAGGAATCAAGCTTTTAAACGTTGGAAATATTGAAAAAAATGGGACACTAAACCTTGAAAAGACTGATCGCCATTTAAGTAAGGAAGAAGTAGCACAGAAATATTCACATTTTTTAGTTGACGAAGGCGATCTTGTAATTGCTAGTTCAGGGATATCGTTTGATGATGATGGATTGCTGCGGACTCGTGGAGCATTTGTAGAAAAGCATCAATTGCCACTTTGTCTAAATACAAGCACGATCCGATTTAAAGCAGTTGAAGGTATTTCAGAGCTTTCATTTCTAAGATTTTGGCTTGATAGTCGTGAGTTTCGTTCGCAAATAACAAAATTAGTTACTGGTTCGGCTCAACAAAATTTTGGTCCATCGCATCTTAAAGCGATTAAAATCAAACTCCCTCCGATCGCTGAACAAAAACGTATAGCAGAGATACTCGATCGCACTCAGTCACTAATATCAAAACGCAAAGAGGCGATCGCAAAACTCGACACCCTCACCCAATCAATCTTCCTAGAAATGTTCGGCGATCCTGTCATAAATCCGAAAGGATGGAATGAAGACAAAACCTTAGGAGAAGTTGCTGATATAGTTTCAGGAATTACAAAAGGACGAAAGCTAAACGGTCAGAGTGTTCGAGAAGTTCCTTATTTAGCTGTTGTTAATGTTCAAGATCACAAACTTGATCTGAGTGTAATAAAAACAATTGAAGCCAAAGAAGATGAAATCGAACGCTATAGATTGCAAGTAAATGATTTAGTTCTCACTGAAGGAGGCGATCCTGATAAGTTAGGCAGAGGTACTATTTGGCATGGTGAACTACCTGAATGTATTCACCAAAATCATATTTTTCGAGTTCGCATTAAATTAAATGAACTGCATCCAAGATTTTTGATGTGGTTGATTGGCAGTAAAAGAGGGAAAAGCTACTTTCTCAAGTCAGCAAAACAAACAACAGGTATTGCATCTATCAACATGACCCAATTAAAAGGTTTTCCCGTTTTGATACCACCTCTCCAACTACAAAAAGAATTTGCTCAACGAGTCGAAGCCGTAGAAAAACTCAAAGCGACACATCGCGCATCCCTTAGCCAACTCGAAGCCCTCTTTGCCTCATTACAGCATCGTGCCTTTAGAGGAGAGTTGTAGCTTAGATAAAATTCATTTAAAGTATAGAAATAATGGAGAAAAAGCCATGCAAACCACCACAGCGATCGAGCAAACAATCTTAAATAACATCCGCCAACTACCACCCGAAAAGCAACAAGAAGTCCTCGACTTCACCGAAGCCCTTCGCAAAAAACTTGTACCAAAAAATAAGCTATCCATGCGCCAAATCGCCAAACTGCCTCTAGCCCAAAGGCATAAGTACCTCGCGCAATACATCCCCGCAACCGCCCAAGACTTTCGTAACGACCCAGAACTAACCGAATTTTCGGTACTCGACACCGCAGACTGGGATATTGGCTATGAGTAATCCCAATCGTGGTGAAATATGGCTAGTTGACCTCAATCCAACCAGAGGACAAGAGCTTCAGAAAATCCGTCCAGTAGTAGTTATTAGTGCTGAATCCTTTAACTCTATTCCTTTAAGGATTGTCATCCCGATTACAAGCTGGCAAGAAAAATTTAGCGATCGCCCCTTCATGGTCAAAATTGAAGCCAGTTCAGATAATCAACTAGACCGCGACTCGGCAGGAAACGTCTTACAAGTTCGCAGCCTGTCCACAGAAAGATTTGTCAAACAGTTGGGGCAAGTATCCGATGAAACTCTACAGGAACTCTTATCTTGTCTAATTGTTTGTGTCGATTATGAGCCAAGCGATTAGATAGCATCAGTATTAGTACGTTCAGCATCTAAAGCTCAAAACTAGCAATAAACTTTTTAAATTAAGGTTAACAAGTTTTCAAAATGCTGAATAGACAAGGTTTTCTAAAGCATACTCTTAAAACTTTCGGGCTATAGATTGCAGTTTACTAGGATATAGAAACATGGCACAATTCACCTTTCTCAAACCAGAATTTCCCGCAATCTACGAATCCGCCCACAAAGCCTTTAGAACCGCCTACCGCGATCCGCGTACAGCCTGTTTCTATGCCCGTCGCGCCCTAGAACTAACCGTAAATTGGCTATACAAATACGACACAACCCTGAGACTCCCCTATCAAGACAACCTCAGCGCCCTAGTCCACGAGCCAACCTTTAAAACCCTAGTCGGCGAAGCCGTCTTTTACAAAGCCAAATACATCATCCGACTAGGCAACCTCGCAGTCCATAACGAGCGAGCCGTCCCCGCCAACGATGCCATTAATGCAGTTCGTGAATTTTTTCATGTCGCCTACTGGTTAGCCCACAACTACGGACGCACCCACAAACCCGATCCATCCCTCAAATTTGATCCAGAATTAATACCCAAGGCTTCGACCTCGCTCAGCCAACAGAGACAACCTAGCTCCCTGAGCGGAGTCGAAGGGACGGCAACCACAGCCGCACAACTCAAAAAACTAGAACAAGATCTAAGCGATCGCGATGAAAAACTATCCATACTGTTAGCCGATAAAAATGCGATCGATGATGAACTAAAACGCCTCCGCGCCGAACTCGCCGAAGCCAAAAAAGCGAATACCTCGCAACCAGATACCCACGACTATTCTGAAGCTCAAACCCGTGACCTATTTATCGACCTGTTATTACAGGAATCAGGATGGGTATTGGCTTCGGCTCCGCTCAGCCAGCGTAGACAACCTAGCTCCCTGAGCGAAGTCGAAGGGACGACAAACGCAGCAGGAAATATTACAGGGAACGAAGGGACGACAAACGCAGCAGGAGATGCTAGTGGGGTATTGGCTTCGACTCCGCTCAGCCAGCGTAGTTCTTCACTCAGCCAGCGTAGACAACCTAGCTCCCTGAGCGAAGTCGAAGGGACGACAAACGCAGCAGGAAATATTACAGGGAACGAAGGGACGACAAACGCAGCAGGAGATGCTAGTGGGGTATTGGCTTCGACTCCGCTCAGCCAGCGTAGTTCTTCACTCAGCCAGCGTAGACAACCTAGCTCCCTGAGCGCCAGCCCTGAGCGGAGTCGAAGGGAAGTCGAAGGGACGGTAAACGTAGCAAGAGAATTCCAAGTCTCAGGAATGCCCAATGAGACAGGTAAAGGCTTTGTCGATTATGTCCTCTGGGGCAACGATGGCAAGCCCCTCGCCCTAGTCGAAGCCAAACGCACCAAAAAAGACCCAAGGATAGGACAACAGCAAGCAAAACTCTATGCCGATTGTCTCGAAGCCCAATTTGGACAACGCCCGATCATCTTCTACACCAACGGCTACGAGCATTGGCTATGGGATAACACCAACTATCCACCCCGACAAGTACATGGCTTTTACAAAAAATCTGAACTAGAACTACTTATCCAACGCCGCACCACCCAGAAACCTCTCGCCGAGGCAAACATCAATCCTGCGATCGCCTCCCGCCATTACCAAGCCCGCGCCATCCGCAAAGTCTCCGAAGCCTTCGAGCAGAACAAAGAGCGCAAAGTCCTAATTATCATGGCGACAGGCGCAGGCAAAACTAGAACTGCGATCGCCCTAGTCGATTTACTCATGCGTTGCAACTGGGTCAAACGCGCTCTATTTCTCGCTGATCGCATTTCCCTAGTCAACCAAGCGATCAACGTATTCAAAAAACATCTACCCGACTCCGCACCCGTCAACCTACTTACCGAAAAAGACACCGAAGGGCGCGTCTACGCCTCTACCTATGCCACGATGATGGGGCTAATCAACGGTACTACAAACGGACAAAAGCGCTTTGGTGTCGGACATTTTGACCTAATCATCATTGATGAAGCCCATCGCTCTGTCTTCCAGAAATACCGTCATATTTTTAATTACTTCGATTGCTTACTACTTGGACTCACCGCCACACCAAAAGATGAAATCGATCGCAACACCTACGGCTTATTTGACCTCGAAAACGGTGTACCTACCGATGCTTATCAACTAGAAGATGCTGTCAAAGATGGCTATCTAGTCCCTACACAAGCCATATCCGTACCCCTCAAATTTCAACGGGAAGGTATCAAATATGATGAACTTTCGGAAGCAGAAAAAGATGAATGGGATGCACTGGAATGGGATGAAGAAGGCAATATTCCCGATCGCATTGAAGCAGGGGCATTAGACCAGTGGTTATTTAATCAAGACACTGCGGACAAGGTGCTAGAGCATCTGATGACCAGAGGCTTAAAAGTAGCAGGAGGAGATCGGCTTGGTAAAACGATCATCTTCGCCAAAAATCAAAAACACGCTGAATTTATCGAAGACCGCTTTAATGCCAATTACCCACACCTCAAAGGTGAATTTGCCCGACTGATCACCAATAGAACTCCCTATGCTCAAAGCCTAATCGATGACTTTTCTAAAAAGGATAAAGCCCCACATATCGCCATCTCTGTCGATATGCTCGACACAGGCATCGATGTCCCTGAAGTCGTTAACCTAGTCCTTTTCAAACTGGTACGCTCCAAAACTAAATTTTGGCAAATGGTCGGACGCGGCACTCGTCTTTGCCCCGATCTATTTGGCGATGGTCAAGACAAACAATTTTTCTACCTATTCGACTACTGCCAAAATCTCGAATTTTTTAAACAGAATATTCCAACCATTGACGCGCCTATCCCTAAGTCTCTAGGCAAGCAACTATTTACCACCAGACTAGACCTAATCGCTGCGCTAGACAAAAAATATAGCTCCCTGAGCGAATCAAGATCTAGCTCCCTGAGCGAAGTCGAAGGGACGGCAAACGAAGCAGAAAATCTCGAAGGGAGTCAAGAAATAATCGCCGCAGTCGAAAATGCTAGTGAGGTTTTGGCTTCGACTTCCCTTCGACAAGCTCAGGGCATCGCGCTCAGCCAGCGTAGAGCATCTAGCTCCCTGAGCGAATCAAGATCTAGCTCCCTGAGCGAAGTCGAAGGGACGGCAAACGAAGCAGAAAATCTCGAAGGGAGTCAAGAAATAATCGCCGCAGTCGAAAATGCTAGTGAGGTTTTGGCTTCGACTTCCCTTCGACAAGCTCAGGGCATCGCGCTCAGCCAGCGTAGAGCATCTAGCTCCCTGAGCGAATCAAGATCTAGCTCCCTGAGCGAAGTCGAAGGGACGGCAAACGAAGCAGAAAATCTCGAAGGGAGTCAAGAAATAATCGCCGCAGTCGAAAATGCTAGTGAGGTTTTGGCTTCGACTTCCCTTCGACAAGCTCAGGGCATCGCGCTCAGCCAGCGTAGAGCATCTAGCTCCCTGAGTGAATCAAAATCCAGCTCCCTGAGCGAAGTCGAAGGGACGGCAAACGAAGCAGAAGATGCTAGTGAGGTTTTGGCTTCGACTTCCCTTCGACAAGCTCAGGTCATCGCGCTCAGCCAGCGTATATCCCAATTAAAAGATGATGGAGCCACCTACAATCCAACAAGTAATCCCGAATCATCACTCCGCAACCAGATCGCGCAGATCCTTTACTCAGAGGTTGCTGCAATGAATATT
Organism: Pseudanabaena yagii GIHE-NHR1; assembly: GCF_012863495.1. Lineage (NCBI taxonomy): Bacteria > Bacillati > Cyanobacteriota > Cyanophyceae > Pseudanabaenales > Pseudanabaenaceae > Pseudanabaena > Pseudanabaena yagii. Next base: position 1,927,808 of record NZ_JAAVJL010000001.1, on the reverse strand, counting down.
GAAAACTTCATCGTGCGCCCCAAGAGACGACTTATTGAAAAATACAATAATCCCGAAGTGTGGCGATCGCTATCAGAACAAGACCTAAACGAACTCAGCCAAGAAATTGCAGGATTACCCGCGCAAACTGAACCCGAAGCCGAAGAAATTAAAAGGTTTGACATTCTCATCCTCAAATTACAACTAGCTATCTTGCGATCGCACTCATCATTTACACGGCTACGCGATCAGGTTAAGGCGATCGCTAATCTACTAGAGCAAAAGTCATCTATCCCCCTAGTCCAAGCCCAACTAGAACTAATTCAAGAAATCCAAACCGATGAATGGTGGCAAGACGTAACCTTGCCCATGCTAGAAGCCGTCCGCAAACGCCTACGCAGTCTAGTTAAACTCATCGAAAAACAACAGCGTCAACCGATCTATACCAATTTTGAGGACGAGATGGGTGATGAAACGATTGTCGAATTACCTCACTTCACCTCATCCGATAGCTTTGAAAAATTCCGAGCTAAAGCTAGAGACTTTTTGCGATCGCATCAAGACCAGATGGTTATTTTCAAACTCAGAAACAATAAACAACTCACAGCAACCGATCTATCAGAGCTAGAGACAATCTTGCTGGAAAACGGTTTGGGCAATGCTGAAGACCTAGACCGTGCTAAGCAAGAATCTCACGGTCTAGGCTTATTTGTGCGATCACTAATTGGACTAGATCGAGAAGTCGCTAAGCAAGAATTTGGTAAATTTCTCACCGATAAAACTCTAAATGCTAACCAAATCGAGTTTATCAACATGATCATAGACTACCTCACCGAACGTGGCGCGATCGATGCAGCAAGTCTCTATGAATCACCATTTACAGACTTTGCACCTCAAGGAGTTGATAGCTTATTCACATCTTCTCAAACAGATGAATTATTCGCTCTGCTAGATGATGTTTCTGCCAAAGCTGCTGCATAAAGTTATAGTCATTTTAAATAGCAGAGGGGCTTCGACTTCGCTCAGCCCTCGGTGTAAGGTAGCTGAGCGAAGTCGAAGCTTAAGGTAGCTGAGCGAAGTCGAAGCTGTAGTTTTTATTTACTGATCGCCGCGTCAACTTGCTCCATGCTGAGCGATCGCAATAGGCTTGCCTGTGCGGAGGGGGAAGAGATATTTACAAAATATTCAGTGGTTAGGTAATCGGCATAGCTAGGCTCTTGGGCTAGGTGATTCTTGAAGAATGCTACACTTAACAACTTCAAATATCCCTGTGAAGCGATCGGATTTGCGCCTGCTAAAGCGTTACTCACTTCGGGACTGAGGCGATCGCCTGAAGTAATGGCAGTTACGGCGGTATGACCTGAGCCATTAAATAGTAATAAGTACCGACTGGGATTAGTTAACCATGTAAAGGGGACGATTTGCTCCGAGGCTACAGGTGCAAAGGTATCGCCTGAGCTGCCGACAATTGCGATTGGAACCGTGATTTTACTGAGAGCCGCTTTACCTAGTACGTGACTGGTTACAGGGTTAACTGCGATCGCCGCCGCAATACGTTTATCTCCCAACTTATATTCTTGTTTGGGGAGTCCTAGGGCAACACATTGCAGGAGCAAAGAAGCATTCCATTTATATTTACCTTGGCAAACTTCTTCTAAATCAGAGAACTGAATCTGAGCATCACTCACTAGTGCAAGGGCTGCATAACCACCAAAGGAATGTCCAATCATGCCCACATTTTTCCAATTAATATTGGCGATATTGGGATTGTTTACGTTTGGTGATGCTTCTAGGAAATTGAGGACTGCCGTAATATCATTGGGTCGGGCGATGAAGCTCTCTGGTGGGGCGATCTCACTAGTAACACCAATAATTAATTTGTCCAATTGCTCGGCACTACTAGTGGGGGATACTGTTAAAACTACTGCAAATCCGTAGGAAGCTAGATGTTCTGCCAAATAGAGCAATGGTTCTCGACTAGAAATTAGTCCAGGATAGATAATGATTGCGGGGAGCTTGGCTTTGGTGGTGGAATTGGATGATTGAGGAATGAAGAGATAAAATGGAATCTCATAGCTCTTGTTGAGAGAAGGTGCTTTTAAGCTATATCGATCCCATTTACTGTTTCCTGCATTCCGCAAATCAGGTAGTTGATTGGGAGATTGCGCTGGTGATGCTTTCGCCTGTTTAGTAGCTTCACTATTAACCATCTGCACTACCTGCTGAGTGTTTTGCAGTAGATCGCTTAGTTCGCTAACGGTTTGTAATCCTGCTTGAATGTCAAAATAAATATCTGAAGTAGGGAATTTGCGTAAGAAGTTGAGTAACGATAGTCCATTCTGTTTATCAACAGTCGCTAGAACCGCAGCAGCACGAATGGCACGATTGCCTGATAGATTGGGCCCCGTTTTGATAAATGTGCCAAGGATATCTAGCGCTCTTTCCCCTTGAGATGTGTAGAGAAATCGTGATAGCAAAACTACAGAAATATCTGCTCTTTCAGTTAAGATGCGCCGAAAATTTGCCATATCTGCTGCGGAAATATAGCGAGATGCCATGTCTAATGCGCCACGCAATTCGCCTGTTTTGGAGAAAGTTTCTAAGTCATCAACTGAGACGGAAACCTCAAAAATATTAAATTGGAAATTGAGTGTTTCGGCGGCTTCGCTAGGTTTGACGTTGACCCCTAAGCCAATTGCACTTAGCAAAATCATCAAAGCCGCAGATCGGGTAACCAATTTTGAGGAAATATTGGCGATCGCATTAGGTAAATATTTCATATAGAGCAACCTGTGAGGATTTCCCTAGAGGTTAACATGCAAATAATCTTGGCAGAATTTAAGTAGCATGAATCTATAGAATTTGTTTATTGTTGGTTTTTAATTTAGTGCAACGTACAAAAAATATCACTATAGGTTTGACTCGAAGATGAAATGAAAACTTGTACCTGTATCACAAGATAGATCTAATTTGGCTCTGAGTTGCTGCGTCAGAATCTTCACTAATCTGAGACCCAAAGAAGCAGTGGAATTCACATCAATATTTTGAGGAATACCAACGCCATTATCACGAATAGTTAATTGCAACCTGCGAAGCTCAGTATCAGTATCTTCATACAAAATTACCTCGATTAATCCCTTCAGGTTATTGGGAAATGCATGTTTAAAAGAATTAGTGAGCAACTCATTAACAATTAAACCTAAAGAAATTGCTGTATCAATGTTTAGTAAAGTTGGCTGCAGGTCTAACTTTAGTTCAATTTGATCAATATTAAAATTACTCGAACTATAGAGATTGACAACGAGACGTTGCAGATATTCACAGAAATCAACTCTGCCCACATCTTGGGAATGATATAACTGCTCATGAATGAGAGACATGGTATGTATGCGGCGTTGACTATCTGAGAGAGATTTCAATGCTTCGATGTCACTGACATACCTCGCTTGCATCGATAGTAAACTGTCAACGACACTCAAATTATTCTTGACGCGATGATGGATTTCTCTCAACAGGACTTCTTTTTCTGCTAGAGAGGCTTGGAGGCGATTTTCGACCTCTTTTAATTCTGTAATATCTGAAGCAGCACCAATTGTTTGTTTGACTGTGCCATCGGGATTGCAGAGGAAGACTGTTTCTTGACTATAGAACCATTTCCATTTGCCATGAGAATCTTTCATGCGGTATTCAAATAGAAATAGGTCATCAAATTTTTTATGACGGACGCTTGCATAATGCTCTTTGATTTTCGATAAGTCGTCGGGATGGATGACGATATTGAGCAGCGAATCTCCCATCGCTTGAATTTCTAAGGGGGTATAACCAAGAATATGATGGATAGTCTGATTGCAATAGACATTGCGATTTTCGTCAATGTCGTAAATGTAAATAATGTTGGGGGTTGTATCGGTAATTCTTTGGATAAATTGTTGACTTTCTTTGAGTGCTTGCTCGGCTTGCTTGCGAGTGATGGCGATCGCAATATAAGTCACAATGGTTTGCGTTAATTGCACCTCCTCATCATTAAACTGGCGTGGAATATCAAAATACGCCACAATATCGCCAAGATGTCGATTCTCGTATTCGAGGGGAAATACCGCCCATGCACCGATATTTTCTGATTGACAAATAGTTTGTAAAAAGCGATCGCTAGGAAATACGGCACAGTGAGGAAAGAGTCTTGCTTTTAACTCTACTCGATGCAATGGATCATCAAAAAAGCCTTCGATCGCTTGTTTGAAATCTTCACTAATCCCGACGGACTCTTGATATTTCAAACTATAGTTAGCGTCAGAAGTCATCAGGGCAGCACGGGAAGTTCGCAATGCAGGACAGATACAATTTAGGGCAATTTGATAAATCTCATTGAGGGTTTGAGCAGCATTCAACGCTGACACAAAGTCGTACATTAATCGCAGTCGTGTGAGTTGCAAATTTAACCGATCTTCGTTTCGCTGTTGCTCTGCGATCGTTTCTACTAACTGTAGGTTGACTTCTTTAAGTTCTGTACGAATTTTAGTCATTTGCTTCACCTCCGACGATCGCATTTCTAATTCTCAAACTAGGAGAACCGCAACCAACGGCAAGCCCACTCTGTCCGCCTTTGCCACAACCGCCCGACTCATCCCACAAAAAGTCATCACCGATCGCTTCAATATCCGCTAAGGTCTCAAATACATTCCCTGAAAGGGTGACATCTCTGACTGGTTCGGCAATTTTGCCATCACGAATCATCCAAGCTTCTCCAGCCGTAAAGGTAAACATCTCACCATTGGTCATCCCCTCTTGCCAATTTTTGGCATATACGCCAACGGGAATATCATGGAATAAATCGGCTACGGGCGTTTGACCGCGCCCAATCCAAGTATTCGTCATGCGAACAATTGGAGGATAGTGATAATCCAAACATCTGGCATTGCCTGTCACCTGTTCACCGAGTTTGCCTGCGGTCTCGCGAGAATGCAGTCTACCTACCAATACACCATCCTTAATTAACTGGGTGGTACTTGCAGGGACACCCTCATCATCATAGAGATAGCTGCCGCGATGTTCCGCAGGTGCAGCTCCATCAAAAATCTGTAGATCCTTGGAGCCAAATCTGCGACCAATGCTCATCGTTTCCAACATATCGGGATTTTCATAGAGCATATCTGCTTCGGAGAGATGTCCAAAGGCTTCATGGACAAATAGTCCCGCCAAAATGGGATCGATGACGACGGTATAGCTATTGCCTTGCACATTAGGTAAATCTAGGGCAGTCACTGCTCGCTGGGCTGCACCGATCACCTGTTGATCTAAATTCAATAAATCTGTATAGGTACGCCTTGAGCCAAAGGTTTCGCGACCTGTTTGCACAATATCCCCTTTTCGCGCCGTTGCGGAGCAGCGCATTTCCCAATCTGCCCATTCTTGCTCGATCATTGTGCCTTCGGAATTGGCAAATATCACTTGTTGCGTGCAATCTCCGTAGCGAACAGCCGTACTCACGACGTGATCAGAAACCGATCGCAAAATATCACTGTAATGAGCGCATAGGTCTTTTTTCGCCATTAGGTCGATGCGTTGAGGGTTTTCCTTCACTAGAGAGACCTTTGCCTGCACAGGGGCAACCTCAGCAAGAATCGTTTCTTCATTACCCACCCATTTTGCTGCGGCGATCGCTTCTTGGAGTTTACTTTCTAAGTTATGGAGATTGTTAAAGCTTGCAAATCCCCAACCGCCTTTGTGACAAGCTCGCACCTGTCCGCCAATGGAGATGCCTGTACTCAAGGTTTCTACTTTACTACTGCGTAAAAAAATATCCGCACCCTGCGATCTCTCTAAGCGAATTGCAAAAAAATCTACTTGAGATTTGTACTTGTTCACTAAGTCTGAAAGTTGATCCTTAACTTGCCATATATCCATATACGAAGCTCACAAGAACAGGTGGGGAATGTGTCTCATCTGCGATTATGGCACAAAAATATCGTTTTTGTGTACTGGGATCATAAATTCATAGCTGTATTTCTATGAAAATTAAATATGTATGTCTATTGATTTTGTCCTTAGGGACTTGCTGATAAAAAATGTCCCACCAAAGTTATCTAGCTTCGACTCCGCTCAGCTAACGTTCGACTTCACTCAGCTAACGTTGGCTGAGCGAAGTCGAAGCCACAGGTACTTTAATTAATAGCAAGTCCCTTACAGTCTGCATTTAGGGAACATTTGGGTGGAGAAAACGACTAAAATAGAAGTTAAGGAGGTGATGCAATTATGCTGCGTACCAATAATCTCCTCAAAGATATGGCGATCGCTTTGTTAGTGATTTCCTCAAGCTTGTTCGCAAGTTCTTCAATTAATTCGCAAACCCAACCACAACAGGCGATCGCTGCTTTAGGTAATGGCAGTTATCAATTTTGTAGTAAGCCCAAACCTCAAAAGCTCGATGGTGCAGGTGTCTGTTTTAACTTCACGAAAATAGGCGATCGCGTGGATGGATATTATGGCTATCCGCATAGTGATGACTTGATCTGCCTAAGGGGGGAAATTCTTGGCAATACAGTTGCGGGGGAAGCCCTAGCAGTTTCTTGGGCTGGTAGGGAATGGACTAATATTCCTAAAACTGAATTTAAATGGGATGAAGAAGGTCATTTAAGCCTCAATCATTACAAAATTATTCGTAGCTCCAAGGGCAATGATAGAGGCGATCGCAATGAATGGATTTTATTCCAACAAGCTACATTAGACATTGCAGGATTCTATCGATATTCACAACCTTTAATGACTTCCCCATCCCAACTTTGTCAATGGTAACAAAAGCTAATGTGTCGCTCGCTACGCAGACGGTACATTGGGGATCTGCTGAACATTCTCACTGATGTTACATGGAAGTCTTCTAAAGCCCTCTCCCACTTCGACAGGCTCAGTGCATCGCCTAGTCCCTCTCCCGCAGGAGAGGGGGATTTAGGTTTTGCTCCCCTTCTCCTGCGGGAGAAGGGGTTGGGGGATGAGGGGCGATTCTAGTTCCACGTAACATCAGATTCTCAATAAGAGATTCACTTCGCAATACTATCTTTCTATTGTCAATAATCACTTCCTTCCATAGAAGAGACAAGTAGCTAAACCTAGAATCGTGAGCCGCCCGCATAGCAGGCAGCTTGCAGAATGGGTTTTTTTGAGTCTGCATCCCCTGATTGGATTAGATTTTGCGAGTTAACTTTTGTAATAAGATTCCTGCTATTTCCTTGAGAGATTAATTGGTAAACCTATAATAGAACTGAAAGATAAAGACACTCTTATCTTTCAGACACAACATTGGAGGTTAAAGCAATGTATGTAGAATGGCAGGGCTTTACAGAAGGCAGTTGGACAAAAGAGATTAACGTTAGAGATTTTATCCAAAAGAATTACACACCCTACGAAGGAACTGCTGAGTTTCTGGTTGCACCAACCACTAGAACCCAGCAGCTTTGGAGTGAAGTGTTAGAACTGATGAAACTAGAACACCAAAAGGGAATTTTGGATGTTGATACGAAGGTTCCTGCTGGGATCACAGCCCATGATGCAGGATATATTAATCGTGAACTAGAACAAATTGTTGGTTTACAGACAGATAAGCCCCTCAAACGCGCCATCATGCCCTATGGCGGTATCCGAGTGGTGAAAGCGGGACTGGAAGCCTATGGCTATCAACTTGATCCCGCTACAGAGGAAGTTTTTACTAAATATCGCAAAACCCATAATGATGGCGTATTTGATGCCTATACCACGGAAATGCGGAAGGCAAGGAAATCGGGGATCATTACAGGCTTGCCCGATGCCTATGGACGGGGACGGATTATTGGCGATTATCGTCGGGTAGCGCTCTATGGTGTCGATCGCCTCATCGATGACAAGAAGACCCAAAAGGAATCCCTTGATGTCGATGTCATGGATGAAGAAACCATTCGTCTAAGGGAAGAGCTATCGGAACAAATTCGCGCCTTGTTTGAACTCAAGGAAATGGCAGCGAAATACGGCTTTGATATTGGTCGTCCTGCCATGACCGCTAAAGAAGCTGTGCAATGGCTCTATTTTGGCTACCTAGGGGCAGTCAAAGAACAAAATGGGGCTGCGATGTCCCTCGGTCGGGTTTCGACGTTTCTAGACATCTATTTCGAGCGTGATTTGCAGAATGGCGCGATCGCGGAAGTGGAATTGCAAGAGTTAATCGATCATTTCGTAATGAAGTTACGCATGGTGCGTTTCTTGCGTACCCCTGACTACAATGATCTATTCTCAGGCGATCCCACATGGGTGACTGAAGCGATCGGAGGGATGAGTGCTGATGGTCGGACTTTAGTTACCAAAAACAGTTTCCGATTCTTGCATACATTGGTCAATCTGGGAGCAGCGCCAGAGCCTAACTTGACGGTTTTATGGTCAGAACATTTACCCGAAAACTTTAAACAGTTCTGCGCGAAGGTATCCAGCGATACTAGTTCCATTCAGTATGAAAACGATGACCTGATGCGTCCCACCTATGGCGATGACTATGCGATCGCCTGTTGTGTGTCAGTCATGCGAATTGGTAAGCAGATGCAATTCTTTGGTGCGAGGGTCAATCTTGCCAAGACGCTACTCTATGCAATCAATGGTGGTAAGGATGAGAAGTCTGGGGATCAAGTTGCGCCCAACTTCGCACCAATTACTAGTGAGTATCTGAATTATCAAGAAGTTAACGATCGCTTGCAGCAAATGATGGCATGGTTGGCGAAGGCATATATCAATACGTTGAATGTCATTCACTACATGCATGACAAGTATTGCTACGAGCGCATCGAAATGGCATTGCATGATCGCGATGTCTATCGAACGATGGCTTGTGGTATTGCAGGTCTATCGGTCGTCACCGACTCGCTCTCGGCGATTAAATATGCCAAGGTGAAGGTGATTCGCAACGAGCAAGGCTTGGCGGTAGATTACGAAACCGAAGGCGAATATCCCAAGTATGGCAATAACGATGATCGCGTCGATAATATCGCTGTTGACCTCGTGGCAAGGTTCATGAATGAGATTCGCAAACATCCCGCTTATCGCCATGCCGTACCTACGCAATCGGTACTCACGATTACTTCTAACGTGGTCTATGGCAAGAAAACGGGTAACACTCCCGATGGACGTAGGGCTGGTGAACCCTTTGCCCCTGGTGCAAATCCGATGCATGGACGTGATTGTTGCGGCGCGATCGCCTCGCTCTCATCGGTTGCCAAATTGCCCTACAGCGATTGTCAGGACGGTATCTCGAATACCTTCTCGATTATGCCAAGTGCCTTGGGTAGACAGGAAAGCGATCGCACAAATAACCTCGTTGGCTTGCTCGATGGCTATTTCCACGATGGTGGTCATCACATTAATGTGAATGCCCTCGATCGCAGTACCTTAATGGATGCAATGGAACATCCTGAAAACTATCCACAGTTGACAATTCGGGTTTCGGGCTATGCCGTGAACTTCATCAAGCTCACCCGAGAGCAGCAATTGGATGTGATTAAACGCACGTTCCATGAACGAGTATAGTTTTAAAAAAGTGCCGCAAGCGGCACTTTTTTAGACAAATAGGAGATTCTATGGCTGGAATTGGACGCATTCATTCGATTGAAACTTTTGGTACGGTAGACGGGCCGGGGATCAGATTTATTGTATTTACTCAGGGCTGTCCCCTCCGTTGTCTCTATTGTCATAACCCAGACTGTCGCAATGCCCATGATGGGAAAGAAGTTACCGTTGACTATCTGATTGATGAGATCAAAAAATGTAAATCCTTCATTCGCAAAGGCGGCGTAACCGTCAGTGGTGGCGAACCGCTGATGCAGCCAGAATTTACCAGAGAAATCTTTAAGCGTTGTCATGAAATTGGCTTACACACAGCCCTTGATACATCGGGGTATTGTGCATTAGAAGTGGCGCAACCCGTTCTCGCCGAAACCGATTTGGTGTTACTGGATATTAAATCCTATATTCCCGAACTCTATTACCAAGTTACCAGTGTTTCCATCGAGCCAACCTTAGCCATGGCAAGATATCTCAGCGAGATCAAGAAACCTGTTTGGATTCGGTTCGTTTTAGTACCGCATCTCACCGATAACATTGCTAATGTTAATCAACTTGCCGATTTTATCGCCACCTTAACTAATGTCGAAAGATTGGAAGTTTTACCATTTCACAAAATGGGGGAATATAAATGGGAGCAACTAGGCCTGCCCTATTCCCTCAAAGACACACCACCAGCACCACCCGAACTAGTGCAGCAAACGGTTGATATCTTCCGCGATCGCGGAATCAATGCACTTGGGGCGGTAGGGATTTAACTGTTAGCTATTAGCTGTTAGCTATTAGCCACAATAGAATTAAAAATCTGTTACCAATCACCAATCCTAAAAAGCTAAAAGCTAAAAGCTAATAGCTAGAAACAAAAACGAGGAGTATTCACAGATGAAAGTTACGAATGTTGAAGAATTGGAATTGTTGATTCAGAGGGTAAAGATTGCCCAAGCGGAATTTGCTAATTTTACGCAGGAACAGGTCGATCGCATTTTCAAACAGGCAGCATTAGCCGCAAACGCGGCGCGAATTCCCCTTGCTAAGGCAGCAGTGAAGGAATCGGGTATGGGTGTCATTGAAGACAAGGCGATTAAGAATCACTTTGCTTCGGAAATGATTTACAACAAGTATAAGAATGATAAAACCTGCGGTGTTATCGAATCGGACAAGCATTTTGGCTATGAACGCATCGCCGAACCTGTGGGAATTTTAGCGGGGATTGTCCCTGTGACTAATCCCACTTCGACTACGATTTTCAAGTCCTTGATTGCGCTGAAAACCCGTAATGGGATCATCTTCTCGCCCCATCCCCATGCGAAGGAATGCACGATCGCGGCGGCAAAAATTGTCCTTGAGGCAGCGATCGCGGCGGGTGCCCCCCCCGACATTATTGGTTGGATTGATGAACCAACCGTACCATTGTCGCAGGCGTTAATGCAGCACCATGACATCAAGTTGATTTTGGCAACGGGGGGGCCTGGTATGGTCAAAGCTGCCTATTCTTCGGGACATCCTTCTATCGGTGTTGGTGCGGGGAATACGCCTGCCATCATTGATGAAACTGCCCATATTCAAATGGCAGTTAGTTCAATTATTCTCAGCAAAACCTTTGACAATGGCACGATTTGCGCTTCGGAGCAGTCAGTTGTTGTCGTCGATGCTATTTATGACGCAGTTAGAGAAGAATTCATCAAGCGTGGTGCTTATTTCCTCAATGAGCAAGAACGCGATCAAGTCCGTCAGGTCATTCTTACCGATGGACGTTTGAATGCGGCGATCGTTGGTCAGTCGGTTGCCGCGATCGCCCAAATCGCAGGATTTGAAATCCCTGACAATACAAGGGTTTTAATAGGAGAAGTCGAGGCAATCAATAAAAACGAACCCTTTGCCTATGAGAAGCTATCGCCAATCCTTGCCATGTATCACGCCAATGACTTCCATGATGCGGTTGATAAGGCAGAAGCATTAGTTCTGTTTGGTGGACATGGACATACTTCGGTGCTGTATACGGCTCCCAATAACCAAGATCATATTCGCTATTTCGAGCATAAGCTGGAAACTTCGCGGGTACTGATTAATACGCCATCCTCTCAAGGTGCGATCGGTGATCTCTATAACTTCCGCCTTGATCCTTCGTTGACTCTTGGTTGCGGCAGTTGGGGCGGGAACTCTGTCTCGGCAAACGTCACCCCCCATCATCTGCTCAATGTCAAAACTGCCGCCGAGCGTCGCGAGAATATGCTCTGGTTCCGTATTCCCCCCAAGATTTATTTCAAATCTGGTTGCTTGCCTGTGGCTCTGCGCGATCTCAAGGATCGCAAACGCGCTCTCATTGTTACCGATCGCCCTTTGTTTGAATTGGGCTTAACCAAAGAAGTGACCGACAGTTTAGAAGAAATTGGCATTGCCCACTATACCTTCTACGATGTCGAACCTGATCCTTCTCTCGCCACAGTCAATAAGGGCTTAGCTATTTGCAAGAGCTTCAATCCTGATGTGATTATTGCCTTTGGTGGCGGTTCGCCGATGGATGCCGCCAAGGTGATGTGGTTGATGTATGAACATCCAGAGATTGAGTTTGAAGGTTTAGCTATGCGCTTCATGGACATTCGCAAGCGCGTTTACGAATTGCCACCCTTGGGCGTAAAAGCCATTATGGTCTCTATTCCTACGACATCGGGAACAGGTTCGGAAGTAACTCCCTTTGCCGTTGTCACCGATGAGAAAACAGGGATCAAGTATCCTCTCGCTGACTATGCGCTGACACCCAATATGGCGATCGTCGATCCCTCGCTGACTTTGAATATTCCTAAACGCCTTACTGCTTATGGTGGTATTGATGCGCTCACCCATGCCCTTGAAGCCTATGTGTCTGTCCTTGCTTCGGAATATACCAATGGCTTAGCATTGGAAGCAATTCGCTTATTGTTCAAATATCTGCCTAGTGCTTACAAAAATGGGGCTAACGATCCCAAGGCAAGGGAAAAAGTGCATTACGCGGCAACGATCGCAGGGCTTGCCTTTGCTAATGCTTTCTTAGGAGTCTGTCACTCGATCGCGCACCAGTTGGGCGGTACTTGTCACATTCCCCACGGTTTAGCAAATGCCCTGATGATTTCCCATGTGATTCGCTACAATGCAACCGATGTGCCCTTCAAGCAAGCGATCTTCTCGCAAAATAAATATCCTAATAGCAAGTGGCGTTATGCAAGGATCGCGGACTATCTCAGTTTAGGTGGCGAGACGGAGGAGGAAAAAGTGGTAAATCTGATCGCAGCAGTGGAAGATCTCAAGCGGCAAGTGGAAATTCCTGCCACGATTAAAGATGCACTGATTGCACAGGGTACGAGTGCGGACTTGTTCCTATCCCATGTGGAGGAAATGGCAGATCGGGCCTTTGACGATCAATGTACTGGCGCAAATCCTCGCTATCCTTTGATTGCTGATCTTAAGCAACTGATGATGCAGGCTTATACGACCACAGCATAATCGCTAAATAGAGTTGTGGCACGAGCCACAACTCTATTTATAGATAATTCAAATAAAAAATAGGGCTTCGACTCCGCTCAGCCATCTATATACGTTGGCTGAGCGGAGTCGAAGCCTCTTTTACCTTATTTAGAACTGCTATAATTTAAGCCCACTCTAGTTGTACTGCGTAACAACTGCCGATCGCATATTTCTGGAGTAGTGGCAGGTTCTAGACAGGCAAACCCCTGACAGACCATCGCGATCGCATCGGGACTTGGTAAATGTTGATCGATGCGTAACATCACTGAGGGCAGATATTGTTGATTGAGATAAGCATATTGCTCAGGATTTGTCCGCACCAGCGTATGGTTACGGAACCAATCAAAGGCAACTAATAAACTAGGACAGGCTATAGGATTATTGGCAATTACTAGTCCAAAGCGTTTGAGAGCTAACTCGGCGCGATCCAGATATTCCAATTTCCCAGTGACACTTGCAAAACGGACTAAATTGGCGATCGCTACCCCATTGGGTGAAGGGGTGGCATTGTCTTGATAATTACGTTCTCGCAACAGCAAATGCTGACTAGACTCACTGGTAGTGTTGAAATAACCACCAGAGAGGGCATCCCAGAAATCACGATCAAATTCTGCTTGGATCGCGATCGCCTGTTGTAAATAGAAATCAGCATTTTCGGGGAGCGCTTGATGTAGATCGAGCAGGGCTTTAATCAAGAACGCATAGTCCTCTGATTGTGCTGCAACTGCCTCCTGCCCTTCGTAATTAATGCGTTGGAGATGTCCTTCAATCCATTGATGTTCGAGAATGAATTTAGCTGCATTAACGGCTAGTTGCTTATAGATTGGGTTTTGAAAAGCACGGTAAGCAGTCGCCAAACCTGAAATCATCAGGGCATTCCAAGCAGTAATTGCTTTAGTGTCGGTGATCGGTGGGACACGACCTTCCCACTCAATTTCCCGAATATCGTCTTGACTCCGCGCCACAGGAAAAGCATCGGTTGGACGGGAATATTCACCATAACGCCGACGGAATAACTTCAAGAGACAGGCTTCGGTTTCTGGGGATAAGTCTCCCAGCTTTTTGCGTTGTAAAACATTGCTTTCTTCAAAGTTGCCATTAACGGAAATTGTAAATTCCTTAATTAACAGATCAAGTTCCGTATTGCTAAAAATTTTCTTCAGTTCGGCAAAACTCCAGACCCAAAACTTGCCTTCTCGACCTTCACTATCAGCATCCTGTGAAGCATAGAAGCATCCTTCTTCGGCTAACATTTCTCGCTGGAGCCAAGTAGCTGTGAGTTCACAGGCTCTGGCGATCGCAGGTTCCTGTAAGCCTGATAACCAGAGATTGGCTAGATATTCCATGATCAAGCCATTGTCATAGAGCATCTTCTCAAAGTGGGGAACTGTCCAAGTATGATCGACAGTATAGCGATGCCATCCCCCTGCCACATGGTCAAAAATTCCACCCAAAGCTAAATCTATTCCTCTTTGCTGTGATTTGTCCTTGAGAATAGTTGTTTGAGATTCGAGATTGGCTGCCTCAAAGCGACTGGCTCGCAGTAGCAAATTGGCATAGGGAATCATCGGAAAACAAGTTCCATAATCGCGATTAGTGACGACTTCCGCACATTTAGCGATGCCATTAGTTAACACCTCATCACTAATGATCGGCACAGGAATCATCTTATTGATTTGGTGCAGATTCTTAACGATCTGATCTTTATAATCTTGGATATCTTGATAGCGATCGTAATAAATTTCGCAAATTGATTGCAATACCCGCAAGAACCCCGGTCTGCCATAGCGCGGCTCAATGGGAAAGTATGTACCACCATAAAAAGGAACTAAATCTTCGGGTACAAGAAACAAATTTAAGGGCCATCCACCACTTTCGCCCATGATCTGCACTGCTTGCATATAGATGCTATCAAGGTCAGGGCGCTCCTCGCGATCCACCTTAATGGCTACAAAGCGTTCATTCATATAGTCGGCAATCACCGTATCCGAAAAAGCCTCATGCTCCATCACCGTGCACCAATGGCAACTGGAATAACCGATCGATAAAAAGATCGGTTTATTTTCATTTCTCGCTTTTTCTAAGGCTTCATCGCCCCAAGGATACCAATCAATCGGATTATCGGCATGTTTGCGGAGGTAGAGACTTTGCGATCGCGCGAGACGGTTGGGCATAGGGCAAAATTGCGATGGGGTTTGGGTGCAGGTAACAGTAACTAAAGAGTGTAACTCTTTGTGAGTGATGGAACCAAGTGTCATTTGTAGCAAGTTATGTGAAGCAAGGGGTTGTTTTTTCACGAAGGTGAAAAAACAACCTGCTAGCTACTTAATAATGTCTGAATAGTTTCAGACAAATGTTTTAACTTGACGGGTTTAGTTAAATACTCAGTCGCACCAACCTGTAAACATCTTTCGCGATCGCCTGACATTGCTAAAGCTGTGAGGGCAATAATGGGAGTAGCGATTAGCTCTGGATTCGTGCGAATAATTTTAATTGCTTCTAAACCATCCATTTCTGGCATTTGAATATCCATTAAAATCAGGTTTGGCTTTTCGGCATTCGCAAGATCGACAGCGGCTTGACCATTGTGGGCTGCCAAAAGTCGATATCCTCGGCTTCTCAGATAGTCCCACATACTAGAAATATTCGCCTCATTATCATCAACGATGAGAATTAATTTAGAGTTGATGCCTGCTTCTGTTGTCAGTGGTGATGAGGATGATGCGGATATTGAGCTTGTAGATGGATCTGCTACAGGGGTTTGCGGCAATGGGCTGTATAGACTTGGATCATAGGGAAGGCGAATCGTAAATTTGCTCCCCTCATTGACCTTACTTTCTAAAAATACGGTTCCGTGATGCAGCTCAGCAATGCGCTTGACCAAAGATAGTCCTAAGCCCGTACCTGTATATTTACGATTGAGATCACTATCAATCTGCACAAAAGTTTGGAACAGTCTACCAATATCTTTTTGGGCAATCCCAATACCAGTATCAATCACTGAGAAGTCAATGAAATCTTGGGGAAAATTGTTTTGAGTATCAAGATGAGGAATATGGATAGTTTGAACTTCGAGCGTGATGCTACCATCTTCGGGCGTGAACTTGACCGCATTGGTAAGTAAGTTAATTAAGGCTTGGCGAATACGAAGCTCATCTACACAGATAGAAATAGGGTTAGAGGGGATTTGGGTGAGGAGACGAATATTTTTCTTGAGTGCCAGTTGTCTAACAAAGGTAAGGCTATCATTACAGATAGTTTGCACTATGTTTTCTTGGAGATGCAGTTCTAATTTACCTGCTTCAATTTTAGCAAGGTCGAGAATGTCATTAATTAGTTCTAAGAGATGATAACCACTCCTTTCAATAGTATTAACTGATTTTTTCTGGCGCTCATTCAAGGCTCCTAAGATCTCATCTTGCAAACTCTCAGCCATTCCTAAAATGGCATTGAGTGGAGTGCGTAGCTCATGGCTCATATTGGCGAGAAACTCATCCTTGAGACGAGTTGCGCGAATTAGTTCCGTATTGGCGAGTAATAATTGCTCCTCTACCTGCTTGCGATCAGTGATGTCACGGATTGAGGTCAAATAGGATAGCTCATTATCCCATTCGATCTTGGTCACTAATACCTCTGCTATTTTGACTTTGCCTGTACTAGTGTGGAAGTCCATTTCAAAGGGACGATCTATGGTGATGGGAATCCCTAGATCGACATCTTTGAGTTCGCCAATATGCAGGTTAAAGATTTTTTCGGCGGCAGGATTCGCAAAGATAATCCGTCCCTGTTGATTGAGAATGACGATGCCATCAGAGCTTTGGCTCACAATCGTTTGTAAATGTTGTTCGCTCTCTTGTAATGCGATCGCAGTTTGATAGTGACTGGTCAGATCGACAAAAGTGATAAAGTGTAATTCGTCAATGATTGTGCAATATACATTGACATGTTTGACACTACCATTCTTGGCGGTAATTCTTGATTCTATCGGTTCGGGGTCTCTATGTTCTCTAATCGCTTCAGCTAGTTGCTGATTAATAGTTGTCGCTACCCATTCGCGATATTCTGGATCAGGATAGGCAAGGGGCAGCCACTTCTCAAACGTCGAGACTTCCGAGAAGGAATAGCCAAACAACTGCTTAAAGCAGGGGTTGTAGTAGCGCATTTTTTGATCAGCGCCCTCAGTAATAATTACACCAGCGGGCAAATGTTCGAGGATTGTACGCTGTTGCATCTCGATCTCTTTGAGTCTCTGTTCCGCCAGTTTTCGCTTCGTGATATTCTGAGAATTACCGACGGTCTGCTTTACCTTACCATCAGCATCTCTAGCAAATACAGAAGATCGATCATAGAGCCACCGCCATTCGCCATTCGCATGTCTTGCTCGATATTCTATTTCAACAATAGTTCCATCCTTAGTAGTATCAAATTTCTTTTGCGATTCAACTACTTTCTTGACATCATCGGGGTGGATGATAATTGAGAAAAGATCTGAACCCATAGCTTGGATCTCTTCAGATGTATATCCAAGGATGGAAGATATGGCACTGTTAACATAAACATTGCATCCCTCTTGTAAGTCATAGATATAAATGATGTCAGGAGAGACATCAACAATACGCTGTGCGAAATATTGACTTTCCTGAAGCTTGACTTGAGCTTGCTTGATATTGCTAATGTCTAACGCCGCGCAACTAACGCCAATAACTGCACCCGATTTATCCAATAAAGGTTCTACGGTTAAGTCATAATATTGAGTTATCTGTTCCGAGGGAATTGCAACTTCATGACGTTCGCGAAGTCCTGTGTCTAATACCCGTTGTTTAATTTCTGTAAGCTGACGCGCCGTTGCATCGGTTGGCATGATATCGCTGTCGAGTTTGCCGATCACCTCATTTGCTTTGTAGCCCAATGCAGGGTTATAAATCCATGTATACCGTAAGTCTCGATCTTGATGAAAGACGACTATAGGGGCATTTTGGAGCGCAAAGGAAAATCTTTGCTCGGTTTGACGTAATTCGCGATTTTTTTGGATGATTTTGGCAATGATTTTTTCGTGGAGGCGTTGGTTCTTTTGCTCTGATATTTTCCGAGATGCAAGTTCATTTGTGATAGCAGTGAGCAGATTTTTCGTAGTAATTACCCCCATTGGATACCCTTGATCATCTAAAACTGGTAAATAGTTAATTTGATGTTTCTGCAATAGCACCATAACTTCATCGGGTTTACGAATTTGCGATCGCCTGATGGTGATTGGTGATTGGTGCATTACATCAGCAGTTTTTGTGTCTCCTAAATTTATCCCCGCAGCACAAAGCTGAACAATATCTTGTTCTGTTAGTATCCCCACTAGCGTTTCCCCCTCCATTGCCAACACACAACCAGATTGTGCTTGACCCATAAGACTTATTGCTTGAAGTACAGGTGTATGGGCGGCGATCGTAATGGGACTTTTATCATTTATCCAATCTAAATTATTAGACACTGGACGTAAAGACTTATAGTCTCGATCATATGCATTATTAATTATATATGCTAATTCATAGGCAATTGGTTGACCACTTCATGATTCTTTGGGTGATTTATATCCGAAAGCACCCATGGGGTGCTTTGATTTATTCGCTCGATTCACTTCCTTGTCTTCTTCTTTCTGCAAGACGCATCAATATCTCTGTATGCACTTCGCGAGTAATAGGGTAGAAATACGCCAACCCTAGACCAATGATTAAAGCGATCGTGGGTAAGGGGCCGATCGCTACTCTGATCGCAAACAAAGCAGAATCTGGCTGTACAGGCAAAGGTTGACAAGGAACACTTTCCTTAAACTTTGCCCAAGATAAACCGAGTCCTAGCAAGAACAAACCGAGCGCTAGACCGAATTTTTGCAATAGCACCATGAAGGCGTAGAAAATACCTTCACGACGTTGCCCTGTTTCTAGTTCATCCAGATCAGTGACATCGGGAATCATTGACCAAGGAATGAGATAAGCTGTAGAAACTCCAGCACCCGCCATAATTGCTAGTATGTAGAGCAATACCACTTGTCCTTCTTGCAAGAAAAACAATCCTGCTTGAGCAATAATCCAAATGCCAGACCCCATGAAATAGGCAGCTTTTTTACCGAATCTTTTACTAATTGCACTCCATACAGACAGCATAATTAGGGCAGTACCTTGAACGGCGATCGTAACAAGGATAAAATCACTCTCCTGCATTTTCATCCAATTGACAACAAAATAGGGAATGATCGAAGCAGTGATTTGTAGAGATAGCCAAGAACAGAAGTAAATTCCAATTACAAATAGAAATGGACGATTGTTAAAAACTATTTTTAACTGTTCTCCAAAGCTTAATTCTTCGTTATGCGTATCTAGAGATTCGTTATGGAGTCGGTGGCGATCGCTAGCGATCGCTCTCCTTTTAATTCCAAATACACACCAATAAATCGAAATGCTAGAAATAATCGCACAGACTGCGCCTAGCACAATATATTGCATTCCACCTGTATTACAACTACCAGTTTGCCGCGCAGGATCTTTGAAAAAGGCAAAGATGATTTGGGCAATAATGAGAGAGAGAATACTGCCGCCAATGGAGAAGGTAAAACGGAAAGTATTCAGACTAGTCCGTTCATTATAATCTTGAGTAATTTCAGGAGTGAGTGCGGTATAGGGAAGGTTAACGGCAGTGAAGAAGGTATTAAAGATGATACCGATAATCGCGTAATACCAAAAAAGAACCGTTTTGTCAGTACTAGGCACTAACCATTGCGCGAGGAATGTCAGTCCAAAGGGAATTGCCGAGTAAATCATCCAAGGCAGTCGTCTGCCCATTTTGGACTTAGTGCGATCGCTGAGGACACCGATAATCGGATCATTAATCGCATCAAAGATTTTGCCGATTAGTAGGACTAGTCCTGCGAGAGCGGGATCAAGACCTGCGACATTGGTAAAAAAGAATAAAAGAAAGAATGAGAGCAGATTAGTGGTAATGGAAGTACCCAGATCACCTGCACCATAGGCAAGTTTTTCACCAAAAGTTAGTTTGGCTTGCGTGAGGTCATAGGGTGAGGCATCAAAGGAATTCTCAGAATTACTCATAGGTTAATTGCGTAATTACAGTTTTTAGATAGTTGCTGCCAGTCTTGTTAGGACTCACCCTCGAAGACGAGTGGCGGCGCAAAGTACTGCTACTCGTCTTCGGGGGGATATGCAAGTGATGATAGCTATATCTGTTGTTTTTTAGAATTGCTATAGCATAGTGCAAACCTTGCTCGGCATAATGGAAATAGTCTTTTCCTTACTTTTGCTTAAGTGTTATGAATTCTGAAAATCCAACTAGTCCCCCACCTGCATCTAATCAGTTACGCAATTTATTAGTGGCGATCGCAGCAATTATTCTGACTACTGCCCTCTTTTTTGGTTTTCAGGCGCAGCAAAGCAGTACCTCACTGGATGCAGTTGCTGCCGCTGCCATGCCCATTGATGAAGCTCTGGCAAATGATAAGCCCACCACCATCGAGTTTTATGCGGATTGGTGTAGCAGTTGTCAGTCGATGGCGGCGGATAATTTGTCCCTCGAAAAGGAATATAGCGATCGCATGAATTTTGTGATGCTAAATGTGGACAATACTAAATGGTTGCCAGAGGTGACTAAGTACCGCGTTGATGGGATTCCCAGATTTATTTTTTTAGATCGCGCTAATCAGGCGATTGGTGATACGACGGGAGCCATCCCCCGCGAAATTATGGCAGCGAATATCGAAGCGGCGATCGCCAATCAGCCCTTGCCCCACAATAGTATTAGTAGCGATCGTACCTCGCCGATTACTGAACCCAAGGCAGCCGATATTTCGCAACCTAGAGATCACGGCACAAAGTCATAAAGAAAGCCCCGCATTTGCGGGGCTTTCTTTATGGTGTATTTGGTGACAACCTAGGGGATGCGCTAGGAGTTGAATTGGGCAGTGGTAGCTGAATATTTTCAATCACGCTAGTAGATCCTGCGTTAGTGCTTGTGGAATTGGTGGGATTATTGGCAGGATTAGCGTTATTAGTAGGGGGCGTGTTGTTCGAGGTGCTGGAACTATTAGAATTCGTTGCATTAGACGCATCGGGCGTACTTGTAGGATTAGAGTTATTATTCGCAGGCAATTTACCACCAGCAAGGAAATAGTCATAGGTTGCCCGTGAGATCTGCCGAATTAACTCATTGGCTCGTTGATCGTTATCAGGACGCTTGACCATCACCGCGATCGCATAGCGCTTGCCATTGGGCATATCAACGATACCTGCATCACCAACGACTGAGCGAATATCACCTGTTTTATGGGCAATTCGCGCATCTTCATCAATTCCCTTCGGTAGGAGCGTATTCGTAATAGGACGACGCATGATGTCCATAAAGCGATCGCGACTGCGTGGCTCGATTAACTTACCTTTATCGATCATCGCTAATAACGTCACCATATCTTGGGTACTGATAGTATTTGTACCTTCGAGATCGGGTAATTGATTATTAATGACAATATTATTCAGACCCCAAGATTTGAAGCGCTGATTTAGAGCTGCAACTCCTCCCAAACGTTTAATGATCATATTCGTGGCAGTATTGTCACTAATTACGATCATTTGTGTTGCTGTGGTAATTGCAGAGATCTTTGTACCTGTTTGTAAAAATTGAAAATCTCCCGCTTCCCCAACCTTGACATCAGGTGTTATTTCTAGGAGTTCATCAAGCTTGATCTTGCCTGCATCGACATCTTGGAAAAAAGCGACCAGAATTGGTGTTTTGATTGTGCTTGCGGCGGCAATTGTCTGATTTGAACCAATCTGGACATATGCACCAGAGTCTAGATCTACCACCATCATTTGCATGGATAGATCTTTTTCCTTGGCTGCTAATTCTTTGATCTTGTTAACCAGTGGTATAGCTTCAGTTTTGAGGCTAAGCGGCACAATCTCTTGAGTAGTTTTATTCGGATCTTCCTTAGCAATTGCTTCAGGTACAACTGCCTTGGCACGGGTTAACTGTTGGGTTTGCCAAAAGGACAGGGCTGTACCTGCGATTACGCTCAAGCCAACACCAGCGATCGCTAATCGAAGCAACTGCCAACCCAAGGATTTAGCAGGCGAAGATTTAATCGGAATCGGTCGATTGGTAGGCTTTTTGCGAGTTCGGACTTCAGTGCGATTTTCAGGACGATTTTCTGTCCTTGGCTCAGGACGAGCTTCGATTTTGCCTTGACGATTGGGTAAAGGCTTGACTTTATTTTCTAGGCGATTGTCGAAACGGGGATCAATGATTGGGTCAGGCGATCGCGTAGAATCTCGCAACAAACGAGGTCGGGAGTCACCACCAACCATAGGACGGGGAACGGCTTCACTATTGCTTGTCACAGCCTTGGTGCGACGCTCGCGCAATTTATTTAGTCGCGCTTCTCGACTTTTTTCGTTAGCGTCAGGCGATGAAAAGTTTCTTGGTTCCACTGCTATTTGTAACTCCGATTCAAGAATGTCTCTAAAGTTCTTTTGATGATGATTTGGAAAGCAAATCATCTAAAAAGTTATTGATCCGTAGCCCAATTGACTTGGCGCAAAATCCCCCGCAGCATGGCAACTTCTGATGGACTCAGATTCGCGCGATCGAAGATATTCCGAAACTTTCGCAACCGATGAGCGGCGGTATGTGGGTAAACATAGCCGATCTTTAGCAGTACTGCTTCAAGTTGCTGGTAGCAAGCTTCTATATCCTCGCGGGGTGCAAGGTCTATGGGTGCTGACTTTAGCAAATCTTGCGCGATTTGGCTAGTCAAATTTTCGTGACTTTTGGGATCGTCTCGCAGTAGTTGCCATTGATAGCAACAAACCCCCACGGCTTGGGCTAAATTTAGCGATGGATAGTCTGGATTGACAGGGATTTGCAGCACCTGTTGGCAATGTTGAATTTCGGCATTGCTCAAGCCACGATCCTCTGCACCAAAGACGATCGCACTAGTTGCAACCTGTGATAACCAACTCAATCCTTGAGGAGGGTTAGTTACTTTCATGTCTCCCTTATCGATGCGCCCTGCGGTGGCGATCGCCCTTTGGCAACCCATCAGTGCTTCAGGTAAACTCTCTACAATTTTGGCATTTTCTAAAATTTCACGGGCATGGACTGCCATATGGATCGCTTCATCACTGAGGCGATCGCATTGAGGATTAACTAGCCACAATTCTGACAGTCCAAAGTTTTTCATCACCCTTGCCACTGAGCCAAGGTTCCGCGCCCCCGCCGTCTCTACTAAAATAATTCTGGGATTTGGCATGGTTCGTTAATTTATGGTTTCCAGAAGAGAGTTGCGGCGCGAAGCGCCGCAACTCTCTTCTGGGTTTCATTTATTGCTATATCTACATTTGCACAGGTTCATTCATATTTATATCCTTGGATTGACCAAAGGCGACACGCAAAAACGGTGGGGCTAAGAAGGTGGTGAGAATAACCATAATGATGATCGAGACTTCGAGGGGTTTGTTGAGAACACCACTGGCGGAACCAATACCAGCAAATACCAGACCCACCTCGCCACGGGGGATCATGCCCACCCCGATCGCAACTCGATTGATATTAGGGATGCCAAAGACTGCCCAACCTGTGACCAATTTGCCAGCGATCGCGATTAAGACTAGGAAAATTGCAATCAATAAACCAGCGCGATTTTCGGGGATCGCAGGATTTAACACGCCCAAATCAGCCCTTGCGCCAACGGTGACAAAGAAAATGGGGACGATCAAATCAGCGATCGGTTTGATTAATTCATCTAATTCTTTACGAGCATCGCTTTCATCTAATACTAGCCCTGCCGCAAATGCACCCAAGATCGCTTCTAGATGAATGGCATTACCAATAAATGCCATTATGAAAGCAAAGATAAAGGCGGGAATAATGATATTGCCGCGAGTTTGCAGTTTGGCAACCAAAGCCACAAAGGTTTTATTGAAAAGCCCGCCCAAGAGAATTGCGCCCAACAAAAAAGTAACAGCGCTAACGATCAGGTAAAACACATTGATAATGTCTACTTCACCTTTTTTTGCCAAGCTGGCGACTACTGCTAAAACAATGATCCCTAAAACATCATCGATGACAGCTGCCCCGACGATGATTTGTCCTTCCTTCGATTTCAGTTGACCAAGTTCTGCTAAAACCTTAGAAGTGATCCCAATACTCGTAGCCGTCAGAGCCGCCCCAGCAAAAATTGCAGGAATGGCTGCCACATGGAAAAAGTACATCAGTCCGAGCGTCCCTGCGGCAAAGGGAACCGCGACACCAACACAGGCGACCACAATTGCTTGAATACCCACCTCTTTGAGTTGGCGGAGGTCTGACTCTAAGCCAATCTCAAACAGAAGGATGATCACGCCTAATTCTG
This sequence comes from Pseudanabaena yagii GIHE-NHR1, assembly GCF_012863495.1. Lineage (NCBI taxonomy): Bacteria > Bacillati > Cyanobacteriota > Cyanophyceae > Pseudanabaenales > Pseudanabaenaceae > Pseudanabaena > Pseudanabaena yagii. The sequence continues at coordinate 1,903,351 of NZ_JAAVJL010000001.1, read as the reverse complement.
CGAGTACCGAAATCACTTCACTTTGAGAATCAAATATGCTCTGAACAGCTTCAGGTGTGAGTTGATTTAGAGCCTGTAGTGCAGTCATGATCAGTGAATCAGAGCCTGTGAATCCACCTTCAGGGAAAATAACTAGATGTAACGCCGATACGCCCACGATCACGCCAGCAACAAGCTCTCCTAAAACAGGAGGAAGATCTAAGCGCTTGGCAACTTCACTACCAACTTTGCTAGCTACATAGATAACTACAAGGGTTAGCAATACCCCAGACAAGATGATTGGTGAATTTTCTGCTGCGGTAGTTGCCAGTAGTGGCGCAGGGAGATGCCAACTTAGCTGATAGGCGATCGCATGATTCAAAAACATAAGCTGTGATTCTTGATACAGGTTTACTGATTCGGAGGAGTAGCATCTTGCGCCCCACCTACTTACTGATTTTCAATTCATCCATTTTCGCTTAGGATGCGTATGTATATTACAGCTTGCGCTTAGGGACATGCAGAAGAATAAAGAACCGATTTTTTGTGACGCGGCTTCGCCGCGTCACAAAAAATCTGGTTCTTTATTAAATCGCATAACCCTTACCACCGATATTTCTATGATCCTATGAAAATCTCAGAGCAAACTGATGTGGAAGTATTGCAGGCTTGGCGATCTGGAAGCAGTCAGGCTTTTGGTATCTTTTACGATCGCTATGGCGAGCTAGTGTATCGTCTCTCTCTCAGAATCTTGGGCAATCTGCAAGAAGCAGAGGATCTCACCCAAGAGATCTTTATCTTGCTCAGTCGCGATACCAACTATGACAGTAAGCGCGGATCGATCGCCGCTTTTTTGTCGGTGTTGACGCGATCTCGAGCCATTGACCGTATTCGCAAAACGCGATCGCAACAGCAGCATCTCCAAAAATGGGAACAAAGCATTTCCTCAGACCATGACACCAGTAACTCATCACTCATGGAAAATGCGTCACTTTCTGAACGCTCAGAAAAGGTAAAAGCTGCCTTAGCTGACTTACCTGATAAACATCGCCAAGTTTTAGAGATGGCATATTTTGACGGACTCAGTCAAACGGAAATTGCTAAAGCCCTTGATACACCTTTGGGAACGGTTAAATCTTGGGCGCGTAATGGGTTGATTCGATTGAGAGAAAGTTTGAAAGATTCGCTGGAGTGAAAGTAATTATGTCAGTATCCAATTATCCCCATGAATGGGAAGAGTTATTAGCAGGTTATGTCTTAGGGGATTTGACCACAGAAGAAGTTACGGAAATGCAGCAGTTGATCGTTGAGCATCCCGAAATCATTCAAGAAATCGATCGCTTGCAAGAAACATTAGCACTTTTGCCCTTGAGTTTAAATGCTTCCCATCCTTCGCCAAATCTGCGCGATCGCATTGCGGCGACGGCAATCCCTGTAGCTGAGAATGTCACTAATAATATTGCTGATTCGCTAGACTTATTAACTGCTCCCCAAGCACTAGAGTCTAGGCAAGTACCGCGTCGTCAAAATTTCTGGAAATTATTGGGGATTGGTTTAGGTAGTATTAGTGCGATCGCGATCTTTGGTTTGGGATTTGATAATTACCAAATGCGTCAACAAATCGCGACTAATCAAATAGAACTGCAAAAATATAAACAAGCGATCGCTCTCTTGCAAGCCTCTGACAATCGCATGATTTCTCTCAAGGGGATGGGTGCAATTCCTGCGGCAACAGGTAGTGTGATGATCGCACCTATGGAAAAAACAGCCATGATCAATATTCAAAATCTCATGCCGATTCCCCAAGAAAATAGCTATCGACTTTGGGCGATCGTTGATGGCAAAAAGATTGATTGCGCTCAGTTCCGTCCTGACGCACAGGGAAACGTATTTTTAAAAGTGCCATTAGGTAGCGCCCTCAAACAATCTAACACCCTCATCATCACAATTGAACCCAATAAAGATATGCCTGAGCCCACTGGCGAAATGGTGATGAAAGGAGAAGTTTAACCTCTAATTTGCAAGCACATGAAATGTGCTTACAAATTAATCTCATCCGATTTCTTCCCTGCTCCGTATATCAAATAAGTGAACCAAACAAGGTTTTTTCTCCATTACTTCTTATTGAACGCGAGCTAACAAAAATGAACTACAAATTTCTTGGACTGATTGCTGGTTTGGCTCTGACCACTGGACTAGTTTCCTGTAGCGCTACATCTACTCCTACTGAGCCATCCACGCCCACAGTCCAATCTACTCCCGCGACAAAGCCCACTGATGCGATGAAAAATGACGCAATGAAAGGTGATGCAATGAAGGATAAAACTGGCGATGCAATGAAAAATGATGCAATGAAGAAAGATAAGCCTGCGGATGCCATGAAAAATGACGCAATGAAGGATAAGTCTGGCGATGCAATGAAGAACGACGCGATGAAGAGTGACAAACCTGCGGATGCCATGAAAAATGATGCCATGAAAAGCAATAAGCCTGCGGATGCGATGAAAAACGATGCGATGAAGAGTGATAAACCTGCGGATGCTCCTAAACAATAATTATCCAAGGTAGGCAAAAGAAACCCATATGCCCAGATCTCCGACTTTTGGGTTGCTTGACGAAGGTAATTCATTCTTTTTGCGAAAAAGTCGGGGAAATTAAATTGACTTGGACTGACATATAAAGATCCAATTGATAACGATTCTTGGAATAGAAAAAATCTATCTATGCTTAATAAAAACCTGATCTTAGTCACTTTAACAGTGATACTTCTAGGATGTGCTAATCGTTCAACCGTATCCCAAGTCGAGTCTATTCCCACATCAACAACGGCGAATGCAAAATCTCTGCAAACTAAATCTACTGTCGTAACTGACACTCCCAAGGCTATCAATCAATTGAGAACTGGAAATTTCGTCAATGGCGAACATCCCACTAGTGGCAAGGCTAATCTTGTCTACGAAAATGGAACTTATTTTGTTGAACTTGATCAAACCTTTCAGACATCAGATAAGGGACCAGATTTGTTTGTGATTTTGCATCGATCTCCTGATGTTTTAAAAACGACTAAGCCGCCATATTTTGCGATCGCTGAGGGTGACTACATCGTAGTTGCGCCTCTCAAAAGCTTTAACGGCAAACAACGCTATGCAGTTCCCAAAGATATTCAGCCCGATCAATATCAGTCTATTGCCATCTGGTGTCGCCAGTTTAACGCTACCTTTGGTGCTGCGTCTCTTACTTCTTCTTAACGAGCAAAGGATGGCGTGTCTCTACTTAGCAATCCTTTAGGATATATATTATGAGCAATGGACTCTTGCCTCGTCGTCGGTTATTGACCTATGCGGGTTTAGGAGCTTTAGGAATTGGTAGTGCAGCGATCGCTACTCAGATCAGTTATCCAAAACCCTCTCCTGATATAGTCTCTAACCCCAATATCCCAAAATCTAATAGTTCAGTTAATTCAGTGGCTATTAATAGCAGCGCCAGTCAATCACTACCAGAATTTCAAGGCATTGCCCAATGGCTAAATTCTGATCCCTTGTCAATTCAAGACTTAAAGGGAAATGTGGTCATGATTCAGTTTTGGACTTTTAGCTGTATAAACTGTCAGCGTACTTTACCCTACGTGACTAAATGGCATGAACAATACGCTGCTAAAGGATTAAAAATCATTGGTGTCCATACTCCCGAATTTGCCTTTGAGCGTGAGGCAAACAATATCAAAGATGCGATCCAAAAACATGGCATTCGTTACCCAGTGCCAGTTGACAATGAGTTTCAAACTTGGAAAGCCTATGGTAACGAGTACTGGCCTCATCTCTATTTAGCCGATCGCCAAGGTAATCTTGTCTATGACCATATTGGCGAAGGTGCTTATGCCAAGACAGAACAAACCATTCAAAAGCTATTGGGATAGAAGCTATGGGACTCTCTCCTCTGGCGATCGCCTTATCCCTAATTGCTGGTTTGTTAACTGCATTTTCACCCTGCATATTGCCGATCTTGCCGATTTTAATCGGGCGATCGCTACAAACGCATCGCTATGCACCGATCGCTTTAGTGCTAGGTACGATCACTGGATTTGCGATCGCAGGTAGTCTTTTAGGGATTGCTAGTATTTGGCTGACGGGATTCGCCAATGTGATGCGAATTTTAGCGATCGCTGTTTTACTAGTCCTTGGTTTGTTCTCAATATTTCCCAAATTAAATTATCTATTGCTCTCCAAGTTACCTATTCCTAAATTCAAAGAACCAACCCGCATCAATTTAGCTAGTGAATTTCTCTTAGGTTCTCAATTAGGGCTATTGTGGACTCCCTGTGCAGGCTCAGTATTAGGAAGTATTTTAGTTTTAGCGGCAGTCAATCAGGAAATTCTTAGCGCCTTTATTTTATTGATTTGCTATGGGATTGGCGCAGGTATTCCCATGTTACTACTTGCCTATGCCAGTCGCTATTTTAGTAAATCATTCCTCAGATTTCGCGTCCATAGTCAACTTTTACAAAGAATTGGTGGTGTGATGATTGCAATTACAGCGATCGCAATTATTTTGGGATGGGATGTCAAAATCCAACTTTGGTTAGCACCATTCTTTCCGACCTTAGCTTTATAAAGTTGAACGAGTCTGCGAATCTCCCGCAATACTAATTAATTAACTCAGCTAAATCCATGAGTCCAAAATCTCCAAATCCCAAATCGCCCCCTGCTCCTAAGCAAGCAATATTCATCAAGGCATTTCATTCCATTAATCTCATCGCCTTGATCTTGATGACAGCAAGTGGTCTGCAAATTTATAATGCAAATCCTGTCTTTGGTGGACGCGCAGGATGGCGATTTCCCAAAGAGATACTCTTAGGCGGATGGCTTGGCGGCGGGAGGAATTGGCACTTTGCTTCGATGTGGGTGTTTTCCATGAGTTTATTGATTTATGGTATTTATATCTTTCTAACGCGCCGATGGAAGCATCGCTTTGCTTCTGAAAAAGATATTCAAGCCCTACAAGCTAAAAATCCTAAACGTAAAAACTACGCTTGGCATCGTATTGCCTATACTGCGATTATTCCGATTTTGCTCTTAGCGATTCTCTCTGGTTTATGTATGTATAAACCTGTGCAGTTTGCATGGATTTCAGGACTATTTGGCAGTTGGCAAAATCTCCGCATTGCCCATTTCCTCACCGTGCCGATTGTGCTGATTTTTGCGATCGCGCATATATTTCTTTCCTTTAAAGTCGGTGGTTTCAAAATGATTCGTTCTATGTTTGTTTAGCCTTTAGCTATTAGCTTTTAGCCTTTAGCTATTAGCTTTTGGAAGATTTACTTATACCAAATAAAGAAATGGCGTAGCCATTTCTTTATTTTAAAACCCCTACTGGGTTTGGTTTCCAACTCAAAAAAGTGTAACTACACTTTTTTGAGTTGATATTAAATGATTGATTAGGATTATTCAGCATGAAATTTGACCCATATCCACACCATCGGTTTTCCCGTCGTCAGTTAATTAAATATGCCAGTTTGTCAGGCATGGGTTTGTTTTTGGGAAGTTGTGCGAATGAGGCGAGTCGAGTGAGTCCCATTTTTAAACCTCTTAACCAACAATCTGGAAATGTCAGAGCTTTATTCGAGCCACTCAATCAAAGCATTGAAGAATTAATCTTTCAAGCAAAAAATCCTGCGCCAGAATATCCGCTTAGTGCGATCGAGCCTAATGCTTTATTGATTAATTCCTATGACATTACTCCTCTTATCGATCCTAATTCCTTCAAATTGGTAATTGATGGCGCAGTCAATAATCCGATGCAATTGAGTATGCGAGATATTCAGACCTTACCCTTAACTTCGATGGTGATTCGTCATGTCTGTGTGGAAGGATGGGCAGCGATCGTGCAGTGGGGTGGCATACGTCTCTACGATCTGGCGAAGTTAGTTCAACCGAAGGCGGGAGCACGTTATGTCTATTTTGAATCCGCCGATAATTATTACGAGAGTTGGGATATTGCTTCGGCTTTACATCCCCAAACGCTACTGGCTTATCAAAAGAATGGTCAAGATCTCCCCGTTGAGAATGGCGCACCTCTGCGGTTAGCTTCTCCGATTAAGCTTGGCTATAAGCAATCAAAATGGATAACTCGCGTCACTTTTACTAATGAGCTTTTCCAGCAGCGTCGAGGCTATTGGGTAGAAGAAGGTTATGAGTGGTTTGCTGGACTGTAATATCTCAAATTCAGTCAAACACAAGAATTGTGGATCATGGATCTCAAGCTGTATAAAGCTAACAGAGCTTCTGGAGTTGTCTTCCAAACAAATCTTATAGATTAATTTAGATTAGTTTCTCTACTAACTAAAACAGCTTGAATTTATACCCTATGCGTCATATTGATTGGGTTCAGGTTGACTTTCTGAAGCTAAAAAGACGATCAAAATAATGACACCAACAAATGGAATGAATCCGATCAATAGCCACCATCCACTGCGACCTGTGTCATGTAATCTCCTAATGCCTGCTGCAATTCCAGGAACTAAGACAGCCAAAGAATACAAGCTACCAAGTACACCAAGTCCACCTGCAACAGTCAAATGGAGAAGTCCGTCGATAAATCCTAGTACTAGTGCAATTAGAAAGTTGAATAGAACAAAGTACCAGTATTCATTTCGCTTTGCCCTTCCATTAAATTCTGCATACTTTTTTAAAGCCAGTAAATACCATTCCATATTATTTCCTCATATCTATTTATAATTCTGTAAATTTTGAATTCGGGATACAATAGTCGCAATACTACAGTGAGACTTTAGCCATGTCAACGAATGATCAAATTCCTTGATGATTCTCATTAATATTAAATAAGTTTAAATAAGTTAAACAAAATATTGTTTATGAATATCTGTAGATAGCGGGATTTTAGGGCAAAATGGATGATTATTTGCATCAACTTATATTGCCATAGCCCAAATTTCTCACATAATTACTGGCAATAAGTTTTATGATTGAGAAGGCATAACTTTTAGGAATTTTGAGAAATACAATTGAGACGCAGCAGATTGTTACTTATCAAATCCAATTTATCGCTTGGCGATATTTAAAATGCAACTATGCTAAAACTCTTTACTTCAAATCGACAGACTAATAATGCGATCGCTCAAGCAGTAAAGTCTTTGAGTCAATATGAAATTGACATTCGTGTACAAGAGCATTTCATTACTTTTCTCCAAAATCCTGATAGCCGATCGCTTTATCACGCAAATCCACGACTAATTGCTGAACAATTACAACTCTCGGAGCGGGACACCTTAAAATTATTAGTAGTTGCCTTGAAGGAAGGAATCGTTACTCTTAATTGGGATATTCAATGTCCCATGTGTCAGGGAGTTGATTTTGCGGCAACCCAATTAGGAAAGCTGAAAAGTTTCCATGTTTGCCCAGTCTGTCGTCATAAACATCAGTCAGATGCGGATCATCAGGTGCGTGTTACCTTTAGCATTGACGAAAGATTGCGATCTCTTCCCCAAGAAGCCAATGATCCTGAATTTCGGAATCAGATTGATGCTCAATATGGTGTGGTCTCAGGACATCGCCTCTTAACTTTGCAGATGTTCCGCGAACTCTTTCCCCGTGAAACTATTCCACCTAACGAAAGCTTACTGATTCGCCAAGTCACGATTTTATTTACAGATCTAGCTGGTTCAACGGCTCTCTATAGTCAAAGGGGGGATTCCCAAGCCTATAGTTTAGTCCGTCAACATTTCAATCTTCTCTTTCAAATAGTCGATCGCCACAATGGAGCCGTGATTAAAACCATTGGGGATGCAATTATGGCTAGCTTTACATCACCCGATGATGGTCTGAAAGCCGCGATCGCGATGCAAGAAGCCATGCAGTATTTCAATCAGCAATTTGAGTCAACCGATCCGCAACTCATTCTCAAAATTGGTATTCATGCAGGGGCTTGCATTAGCGTTAACCTCAATGATCGATCTGATTACTTTGGTACAACGGTCAATACTGCTGCTAGAGTCGAAGGACTCAGCCAAGGTAATGACATCGTATTTACTGAATCATTGCTGAGCTATGCAGAGGCGATCACGAATCCAAACAATTACCATCTTTATAAGAGTTCGGCGAACTTAAAAGGATTAAGCGAACCGCTCACTGTCTTTCATATGAATGTTTCTTCCATCACGCATCCATTGCCAAGCAACTAGATTAATCAACAACCCAATGATCAATAAAATCAGCATCAAGACAATTTGATACCAAATGATTGGTTGCACCATCAGATCGGCAATCACATGCGATAAATTTAGGAAGCTATACAGGACTGTAAATCCAAAATGGAATGTTCGATATTGTCTGTTATTAGTTAAAGTCGTGCCAACAATTTCTGCCATTGGTAGTGCAAAAAAGACAAGCATTAACCACATCACTGGGGCGATCGCGTCCATATTTTGAGCCTGCGATACGACCACATTCAGCCCATGAAATAATGGCATCAATCCTAGTTGTGTATGGAAAAGTAAACCGAGTAAGAAAACGCTCCACAGGGAAATGATCTTTTCTTGATAATGACGTACCATAAGACTATTACCTCCTAAGCATTGTGTATTCTACAGACGACAAAATTCACAATATAAAACTTTATTTAAGTTGATTCTTGAGGTTTCGCAGGAGAATAATAGAAACAGTCTTATCTACTCTAATTGTAATACTAATCAGAGATTTAGTGTGGGAGAAGCTCGCGCTAAATGTGCTCAAAAACCAGTAAATTCGTTTTAATAAAGAAGCGATTTTTGTAGCGTGGCAAAGCCACGCTACAAAAATCGCTTCTTTATTTTCTTTTGTATCTTCAAGCTAAGTACAGGACAAAAATTTAATGGAGTTAAAGAAGGCTTGAGAATTGAGATGTAAGTCAAAGATGATGTGACGAAGGAAATCAAAACCAAGGCGAAAAATGCTTTTAGGAAGACGACCGTGTTTTTTAGGCTTGAGGGGATTTAGTTGAGCCAACCAAAGCCCAGAAGAAAAAGCCCAACATAAAGCCAGAGTAAGCAAAGCAATTAGTTTGGAAAGACGTTCAGGATCTTGAAGATGAGTGGACTCCAAACAAAAGCCACGGGTTTTAAAGCACCCGAATAAAGTCTCAATAGCCCAACGCTTAGCATAGTCAGCAATAGCCGTATCAGGGTCATGAGTCGTCGCGACAATTAATAAATCGCCATCATCAAGACGCATAGCGGCTATACGAAGCCAATGGTTCCAAACCTTTCTGGGCTTGGACAATACTTTGGACTGACCAACTTGGAGGTCTTGAAAACAAATGTCGGCACGCAGTTTTTTCTGCCCGTCATTGAGCAAAGTATTTTTACGAATGCGGATACGAAAACGGTTACATGGTTCACACAACAAGTAATCTAACCAATCCTCACCGACAAACTCTCGGTCTGCACTCAAAAAGTCGATTTTGCGGTCTCCAAATATTTCCAGAAATCGATTACACAATTCACAGCGCTCACGGGTGTTTGAGTTACCTTTTTTGTCCAGCATCATCCATACCAACGGGAATGCAATACCGTAATGCACTATTCCCAATGTCAGCACATTAAACACGGTTTTACCGAATTCCCAATCGGTGCGGTCGATAGAAATTACCCAAGGTTCGGGGATTTGCATGACTTTGACGACCATGAGTGCGATCTTTTCATAGTCCACTTCAAAGTCTCGAAAAAATCTCTGTAACCTCTTATAGTGTGATTCGACTTTGGCATAACCACTAAATCCTGTGGCAATTTCAGCTAGGTTTACTGTCTTTACTCGCATTAGCGCGATCAAGAACATGGACACAAAGGCTAGTCTTGCTCTATTCCATTGCAGATGTTGCTGCAACTTTTCTCGGAATAGGTTAATCTCTTTCATAGGGGTTTTATTTACGATGTGGTTATCTTTTATAAAACCCCTCCCTGCCTACTTTTGCAACTTTTTGTCCTGTACTAAGATCTTCAAGTCTAAACTTGATAATAAATTGCTGCGCTACGCGCGGCAATTTATTATCAAGTTTAGAGAATTTCTTCCTTTTGTGCCATCGATATCATCAGATCGACGACTCGACAGGAATAGCCCCACTCATTGTCGTACCAAGAAACGACTTTGAAGAAGTTAGGATTTAGCTCAATGCCAGCACCAGCATCAAAAATGCTCGATCGCGCATCTCCTCTAAAATCAGTTGAGACTACCTCCTCATCCGTATAACCGAGAATGTCCTTTAAAGAACCCTCCGAGGCATCCTTCAGCGCTGCACAGATTTCTTTGTAGCTGGTAGGTTTTTCTGTCTTAAAGGTTAAATCAACTACTGATACATCAGGAGTTGGTACACGCAAAGCCATTCCTGTTAATTTCCCTTTCAGTTCTGGCAAAACTAAAGCTACTGCCTTCGCTGCACCTGTGGAAGAAGGAATAATATTTTGCCCTGCGCCACGTCCACCACGCCAGTCCTTTTTGCTAGGTCCATCAACTGTTGGCTGGGTTGCGGTCATCGCATGAACCGTGGTCATCAATCCTTCCGCAATCCCAAAGTTATCATTGAGAACCTTGGCGATCGGTGCTAAGCAATTGGTGGTACAGCTTGCATTAGAAACGATCAAATCATTGTCAGGATTGAACTTATGGTGGTTAACGCCAACTAGCAATGTGGTTACTTTCTCAGGATCTTTGGTGGGAGCCGAAATAATCACGCGCTTTGCACCTGCATGAATATGCGCGATCGCCCCTGCATAGTCGGTAAATAGCCCTGTAGATTCCACCACATAGTCCGTCTTTAGCTCACCCCAAGGTAGTTCGGACGGATTGCGAATAGCAGTACAGGGAACAAGCTTGCCATCGATCTCAATACCTTCTGGCTTAGCAGTGATCGCGCCGTCGTAGAGACCATGCGTAGAGTCATGTTTGAGTAGATAAGCGAGGTTATCAGAAGGAACTAGATCGTTGATTCCGACAATCTCGATTTCGGGATGCTTGGCAGCAACACGAACCACTAATCGTCCAATTCTGCCAAATCCATTAATACCAATTCTGAGCTTAGCCATATGTTGCTTATCCAGCAGTTCTATATTGCGTCGCGATCATGCTAGCCTAAGTTTTAAGGGCTAATGTCTGGAAACCCTTGATATGTCAGGGATTGAATATAAAAAGCTGATTAATTTTAAACTTTAAATTTGATTCTCTTTCCCAAAAATATGCTGGTGTTGATCCAAGTACCTCTGAGGAGGCTAAAAATACCTATTTATTACGCTCTATGTTGAGTTAAGTTTTTTTAAAACCAAAGCAATAAGCTGTGGCGCACGCACAGCGTGCGCCACAGCTTATTGCTTTGGTTTTAAATTTCCCTCAGCTACTTATTAAAGCTCTCAACCATGTCAAAATATCCCAAATAGGCTGAAACAGAGTGCAAGCTCTAAAAATTTGCAATAAAGTAAATTAATTAACTAGGATTACAACAACTATGTCCCGTTTACCCCTTACCTTAGCAACCGCTTTTAGCCGCCGCAGCGCTCTCAAGATTATTAGCGGTCTCCATAACTTTGATCGCGACTCTGTGAAAATGGTTGTGCAAGCAGCCGATCGCGGTGGCGCAACATTTGTTGATATTGCGGCTGATGCAGAACTAATTGCGATCACTAAGGCTAATTGCTCCTTGCCCATTTGTGTATCGGCTGTCGAAGCTCACAAGTTGGCTGAGGCTGTAGCTAATGGTGCTGATCTTGTTGAAATCGGTAACTACGATAGTTTCTATGCTCAAGGTCGTGTATTTACTGCCGACGAAATCATTGCTCTGACCGCAGAAACCAGAGAATTATTGCCCCACACTGCAATTTCCGTCACCGTTCCTCATACATTGCCCCTCGATGAGCAAGTCACCCTCGCTGAGAAACTCGAAGCAATCGGTGCAGACATCATCCAAACTGAAGGTGGTACAAGCTCTGCTCCAACCCATGCAGGTGTCCTTGGTGCGATCGAAAAGGCATCGCCTACCCTTGCTGCTGCCCATGCTATCAGCCGCGCAGTTTCTATCCCTGTAATGTGTGCTTCTGGTTTGAGCAATATCACTGCACCAATGGCGATCGCTGCTGGAGCGTCTGGTGTTGGTGTTGGTTCTGCCGTTAACCAATTGAATGATGTGGTTTCGATGATTGCGACTGTTCGTGCTCTTAGAGAAGCAATTGATAGCAATGTTGCAAACCAAGCAGTTGTGTAATCAATATTTGCTTAATTTCTCGTCAGTAAATTAGCAAAATCAATAAACTATAAAGGCGATCGCTATGAGTTTTCTAAAAGTTCAAAGCGATCGCCTTTCCCATAAAATCAGCTAGCCAAAAGTGCGATCGCCTAATCTTGTAGTCAAAATACGATGAGTATCTTTTTGATGTTTACCCATAAATACTTTCTGATGCCAGATGCTATGATACTTGCATATTAGGCTGTTACAAAAATTCTATGGTTACAACTCTTACTAAGCCTTCGCTATTTCTCCATGAGATCGCTGTTAAGAAAACTGGTGATCTCAGTCTGTTTACGTTTAGCGATCGCTTACAAGATCGAATGGAACTACTTTTAGATAAAAAGAAAGCAGATGAACTTGCATTGGAAGAAATTGCGGAACTAGAAGCGATAGGTGAGTTAGATCGGATATTTACACATATGAATGCGATGCTAATTGCTCAAAATACCAATCCCTGATTCAACTAGACAAATTATTCGGGAAAGAGCAGGTTTTCTCTGTGAATACTGTCACTCATCTGAAAGACTCAGCGCATCTCGATTTACGATTGATCATGTCATTCCTGCTTCGCTAGGTGGATCTGATGATGTTGATAATCTTGCGCTTGCTTGCCGTCGTTGCAATGAAAGGCGATATAACTTTGTGGCTGGGTTTGATGTAGAAACGCAACAAATTGTCCCTGTTTTCAATCCGCGAAAACAAGATTGGGCTGAACATTTTATTTGGACTGCTGGCGGAACTGTAATTAAAGGTGTGACATCAATCGGAAGGGCTACTTGCGATCGCTTTGATCTAAATGATATGCGTTACCCCGAAGGTGATTCGATCCGCAGTACAAGGCAATTTTGGATCCAAACAGGGCTACATCCGCCATCACTTGATCCAATTGAAACATAATGCGATCGCCTTTCTCATAAAATTAGCTAAAAGTGCGATCGCCTAATCTTGCAGCTAAATTATAATGAGTATCTTTCATATTTACTTATGAATACTCTCACTCCAACGCGAAAACAGATTATTGAGTTAATTGATAACTTGCCAGAGGATTCTTTCCCTGATCTTGTCACTTTTATTGGCTATCTTCGCTACAAGACTGTTGAGATAAAAGAGGCTCTACCTCACAATGTAGGTTTGGGCGCATCAAATGAAAAGGATATCCTAGAGATAGATGAAGAGATTTTAGCAAATGAAGTGAATCCGATTCGTAATTAGGGATTTCGTTTCGATGGAAAAGTATGATACTAGTCTAGCTTACTGAAAAAATAGTTAGTTGACCATATTTTGAATTTGGATAGACGTGATTTTGGGGTTATGTGTCCAAGACATTATAATGAATTTGAGATACTGCTTTAAATATGGGGAATTATCTTTCGTATGCAATAAACTATTTCAAGATTAAAGTTAAGATTCTAGTAACCAATCGACAGATGGTTATATGAATTAGATAAACTTGCTTATAAAGGCTCCAACTATTATCTGTTAGTATAACCAGTTAGATTTAAAATATATTATATGTCTCGTGATTTAATTAGCAGGGTAACTCGTCGTGCATTTCAAGAATGGCTTGTTGACTGGACGTTAAGGACAATTGCAGAGCTTTTTGAAAATCATAATGTACAGTGTGTAGCTTTACCTGAAGACAAACTTCCGACTGGTCAACGTCGCTCACTTGTAGAGTGTTACTATGCGTCATTAGATTGGAGTAATCCTCAAGACATTAGAAAAATACTGAACGCTTACGAAGATATTCTTATACAAGCTCCATCTCAATATGAAGAAGGAAAACAAAAGCTTATTCGCTACTTAGAAAGAGATGGATACAAGTATGAAAATGGACGTATAGAATCAAATACCTTGGATGCTCTATTTATCGAAACCATTCCAAGTGCGGGCTTAGATGCAGAACACTTGTACATATATATTGATAGAATTAATGCATCAATTAAAACTGATCCTTCATTAGCGATTGGCTCTACAAAAGAACTTATTGAAGCTACCCTAAAAACAATCTTGAATGGATATAAAGAGAGTTATGATGAAAAAAAGGATGACATACCAAAATTATTGAAACAAGTTCAAAAATTATTAGAACTTGCCCCTGAAGAAGTAGATAACGCAAAAAAGGGTTCAGATACTATTAAGAAAATTTTGAATAATCTTGGCTCTGTTGCTGTCGGAATTGCTGAATTAAGAAATCTCTATGGTTCTGGACATGGAAGAGGTCAGCAATCTAAAGGTTTAACCTCAAGACATGCAAAACTTGTCGTTGGGGCTGGAACTACCCTATGTTCATTTTTGTTGGAGACTTATGAATACAGAGAAAATTTTAAACCTTAATATTTATACAAAGATGATCAACAAGTCCTATGACTCTCACGAACAAAAAAAGCTATAAATTAAAACAGTTCATTCCAATTGAAAGTCACATCAGGAAAAGCAAGAATTGATAGAGTATCATTCTCATCGTAGCGTCTGATTAACTTATATCCATTTGCCGATGGTTGCGAATATCCCTCGATCGCTTTTTTATTCACATCAAACAACCACATTTCAGGAATTCCCGCCACCGCATACAGAGGAGCTTTGACATCGCGATCATAGTCAATGGAACTATCAGCAACCTCGATAATTAACAGAATATCTTCTGGGATTGGCAATCCATCAGCGTAGAAATCCTCACGACGTTTGAGAATGGCAAGATCGGGCTGAGGCTCTGAGCCATTATTCAAAAGAATAGGATTTTGTGACCAAACCTGTACTTTGCCTAATAAACGACTAATAAATAGTTCTTGTAAACGGGTTACACAGACTGCGTGTTTTCTACCAATTGGGGACATAGTTTGAATTTCTCCGTTAATTAGCTCAAAGCGATCGCCCTCTTGAAAAACACCAGCTTCGTGCATGAGATGATATTGTTGAGTCGTCAATAGGAATTTATGCGCTAACTTATTCGTGAGCATTGGAACTGTCATAAAGATAACTCTCCCTCTCAATTTAGGTAAATTTAGTTAGTTTAATTGCTGCGAAAACCAGATTGCAGCTTCTGTATTAGTTTTTGTATCTAACATTGCCATTGTTTGTTCTAGTAAAGCGATCGCTAAATTTGGTAATACTTGAGAAACTTCGCACTGCTGATAGACGCTTGATTCATCCAAGCGAAACGCAAAAATCCGAGCAGCTAGTACATCAATTACCCAATATTCCGCAATTCCTAAACTTGCGTAAAGTCTCTTCTTTTCATCCAAATCGATCGCTAAAGTGGTATCAGAAATCTCACCCACGAGATCAGGCGATCGCCACTGATCGAGATCAATAAATCGTGATTGCCCTGACTTCCAAACGGGAATATTATCGCCAACATATACCACGATGTCAGGAGCAGCAGCCCTTATGCCTTTTTTTTCGATCTGACAGCCTCCAAAGGTACTCAATTTGAGATCGGGGAATTTGTCAGCCAAAATGTACAAAATAAACGCAAATAAATCGCCAAATTTAGAGTGATTGATACCTTCTGCGCCCATTTCTACCCATAAATACTCACAATTAAAAAATAACTTACGGCGATCACTCTGTTGATCATCGCGCAGTGTTTCATAGTCTTCCCAAGTTGCCTTTTCCCAAGTTTGCCTTTTTTGAATAGGTTTAGTGGCTGTAATCATTGTTTGATGCTCCTTATCAATAAGCTGTATAAGCGCAAAATGGCAATCTTGCGATCGCGATTTATTGAACTGTCATAAGATTATTAGATGACTTGAGTGGTATGTAGAATCATCATAACTCAAGCTCATAAATGCCATAAAAACTAAATTTGCAAGCATTTCCACAACATACTTAGCGATCGCGAGAAATCATGACAGGTTTACACCAAATTATCTGTTCTACTCAAGGGGCAATTGATCTCCAAATTAATGGAGCATTAGGAATTCCATTTAATGATCTAAATCGCGATCGCGCAGCTAAGTTACCAGAAATTTGTCGATTTCTCTATCAACAGGGACTAGATGGATTTTTGCCTACTCTCGTTACTGCCTCTATTGAGCAGTTCCATCGATCGCTATTCTTCCTAGCCGAAGCGATCGCCCATCAAAAGCAAAATCCCGATCCTCAAGAAGCCAAAATTTTAGGAGTCCATCTAGAAGGACCTTTTCTGCATCCCGATAAGCGGGGCGCACATCCCCAACAGCATCTATTACCCCTTAATCTCGATACATTACGGCAGGTATTAGGTGATTACACCGACATTATTAAATTAGTCACCCTTGCCCCCGAACTCGATCCATCAGGGGAAACGATTCAATACTTACGCGATCGCCAAATTATCGTTAGTCTTGGTCACTCTACGGCAAATGCTGAGCAAACAAGAACTGCGATCGCCCAAGGTGCAACGATGGTCACCCATGCTTTTAATGCCATGCCGAGTTTTCATCATCGTGATGTGGGGCTATTGGGTGCAGCAATATTAAGCGATCGGGTTTGGTGCGGACTAATCGCTGATGGCGTTCATGTTTCGCCCGAAATGATCAAACTCCTCTATCGGATGAAAAAACAAATTTTTCTAGTCAGTGATGCCCTTGCGCCCCTTGGTTTGCCCGATGGCACATATCCTTGGGACGATCGCCAAATTACGATAAAAAACGGCACAGCGAGATTACCCGATGGCACGCTTTCAGGTACGACGCTGCCTCTGATTAATGCGGTCAATAATTTGGTTCAGTGGGATATTTGCACAGCCTTAGAAGCAATTAATTTAGCAATCAATATGCCACGTTATGCGATGAATCTAGCGATCGAGCCCGAAGCACATCAAAGATTAACTTGGACTCAGGTTACTTACTCTTGCGAATCAAACATTCCCATACCGAACTATGAACCCGTCAGAAGCTACTTAGGTTGCGAAGTCAATTGATAGAGCTAAACTTCAGCAGCTAAACTTGCCTCGGACACAATATCAATTCCCGACTTAACAGCACCATTAAGATGGCGTTCGCTAGACATATCAACTGGTGGTTGATGCATTTTTAAAATCATGGCAAGGCTTTGCTTGAGCTTAGTTCTTGGTACAACCGCATCCACAAACCCATGATCGAGCAAATATTCCGCCGATTGGAAACCTTCGGGAATTTTTTGCTTAAGCGTTTGCTCAATAACGCGCCGACCTGTAAAACCAATTAATGCCTTTGGCTCAGCTAAAATCAAATCCCCCAGCATTGCAAAACTTGCAGTTACGCCGCCCGTTGTCGGATTCGTCAAAATGGGAATATACAAGAGATTTGCTTGACGATGGCGCTCTAAAGCCGCCGAAGTCTTCGCCATCTGCATCAAGCTCAAAATTCCTTCCTGCATCCGCGCCCCACCAGAAGCACAGAAGATCAGCGCAGGATAGCGCTTTGCTGTCGCAGTTTCGAGCATACGGGTAATCTTTTCGCCAACGACCGATCCCATACTGCCACCCATAAAGCGGAAATCCATTACCGCAAGGGCAGCATCACAACCATCGATCTTGCCAGTGCCAGTGATCACCCCATCGCTTAAGCCTGTTTTTTGGCGATATTCTTTGATGCGATCGATATAGGGTTTACGATCTTTAAAACCTAGAGGATCACAGGAAGTTAAATCTGCATCCATCTCTTCCCATGTGCCTTCATCGATCAGTTGGGCTATGCGCTCATAGGCATTAACTTGATTGTGATGACCACATTCAGGACAAACCATCAAATTAGTTTTCAAGTCCTTAACGTAGGTCAAAGCGCCACAACTAGAACATTTGTGCCACAAACCATCAGGAATTTCACGTTCTTGAGAGTCTTGATTTAAATTAGGGGTTTTGCGGCGATATGCTTCACTAGCACGAGAGCGTGTTTCAGCAAACCAATCAAACAGTGACATAGCGGCTCACGGTTCACAGTATAGGCTTTCAGTTGTCAATACTTAGTCAATGCTAGTAGAGGACAACTGTAACCAAAAATACAACTATAACTCTGTAATCATACAGCGCTTTGGACTTCAGTTAAAGCGATCGCTTTTAAGCCCACAACAGAAATCAAAATAATAAAAGAGGGCATTTTGCCCTCTTTTATTATCCTAAAGTGTCGCTAGACTTTTGTTTGACTCGCTCAACCTGAGAGTATTTTTCCACCGCTTGAGTTAGCTCGAACAATGACTGTTGCAGAGGCTTAATCGCAATTTGTATATCTTCATAGGTTGCATCGTCGGACTCATACAATTGCTTGAGTGTGTCCATATTTTTGAGAGGCTCTTCGCGCATACTTTGGCTAATTACCGTTGGACCATTGTCTTTGAGGATTTCCTCAACTGTACGAATCAGGTTAGATGCTTGGTTACGCATATTAGCCAACTCACGACGAGCTGTATCTTCCTCAGCATAGACCTCAGCTTCCATCCGCATTCTTTCAATTTCGCTAGGACTCAAGCCACCCGTATTCGTAATGCTAATACTTTGCTCAACGCCAGTATCCACATCTCTTGCTGATACCTTGAGAATGCCGTTGGCATCAATATCAAAGGAAACCTCAATTTGAGGAATACCCCGTGGCGCAGGACGAATACCTTCTAGCTCAAACTTACCGAGGCTCTTATTATCCTTTGCCATAGCCCGTTCACCTTGGAGAACATGAATTTCTACAGCGGATTGGTTATCGACGGCAGTGGAGAAAATCTGGGACTTACTGGTAGGAATTGTGGTGTTGCGTTCAAGGTTTTTGGTGAATACACCGCCTTGGGTTTCTAGTCCAATGGACAGGGGAATTACGTCTAGAAGCAAGAGATCCTTAACTTCACCACCTAAGATCCCTGCTTGAACGGCCGCACCGATAGCTACAGCTTCATCGGGGTTGACTGACTGATCAGGCTTTTTACCATCAAAGAATTTAGAGATTGCTTCTTGGACGGAAGGGATTCTTGTCGAACCACCAACCAAAATAATGCGGTTAATTTCTTTTGGTAATAGTCCCGCATCTTTCAAGGCTTGGGCTGTGGGTTCAAGGGTTGCTTTGACTAAATTTGCAGTAATCTCGTCGAACTTGGAACGGGTAAAATCTAACTCAATTGTCTTTGGACCCGTTTCATTAGCAGCAATGAATGGCAAGCTAATTAGGGTTGATGGAGCACTAGATAGCTCGATTTTTGCCTTTTCTGCAGCTTCCTTGAGGCGTTGGATCGCAGTTTTATCTATGGATAAATCAATACCTTCTTTTTCTTTAAAGTCAGCAATCAGCCAATCTACGATCGCTGCATCAAAGTCATCCCCACCGAGGTGATTATTCCCTGAAGTTGCCTTAACTTCAAAAATTCCATCCCCTAATTGAAGTACGGACACATCAAACGTACCGCCGCCAAGGTCAAATACTAAAACAATTTGATCTTGATCCTGCTTGTCTAAACCATAGGCAAGAGATGCTGCCGTTGGCTCGTTGACAATCCGTAAAACCTCTAAGCCCGAAATTGCGCCAGCGTCCTTAGTCGCTTGACGTTGCGTATCTGTAAAGTAAGCAGGCACAGTAATAACTGCTTGAGTTACCTCTTCGCCGAGATAGTTTTCAGCATCCTGCTTAAGCTTTTGCAAGATCATTGCCGAAATTTCTTGAGGCGTATAGGTTTTATCGCCGATTTGGACATCGACAGTTTCATCCTTGCCCTTAACTGTCGTGTATGGAACCCGACGGCGCTCACTTTCGGTCTCTGTCCAGCTACGTCCGATAAATCGCTTGATACTGTAAATAGTATTTACCGAGTTCGTAACGGATTGGCGCTTGGCGACCTGACCAACAATCCGTTCATTGCTATCTTTGACAAAGGCAACAATACTTGGTGTGGTGCGTCCGCCTTCTGCACTAGAGATGACAACAGGCTTGCCACCCTCTAAAACCGAAACACAACTGTTTGTCGTACCAAGGTCAATCCCAATTACTTTCGACATAATCGCCAGTTCCGTGAAAAAGCTTTTCTAAAAGTTTAGCTTAGTGATTTTCTGAATAATGTACCCTAAGAATGCATTTCAAGATGCAATCGCGATCGCATCTTGAATGATTTATTAACAATGTTGTCTAGTTAGCTTCGCTAGATTCATTGTTTTGTGAACTTTCTGATCCATTCTCAGGTTCGCTCTCAGCCCCGTTAATCTTACCTGACGATACTTTAACTAAGGCGTGACGTAAAACGCGATCGTCACTTACCAAGTAGCCAGGGCGCAATTCTTCGGTAATTATACCCTCGTCATATTCTGCCGAAGGTTCTTGCATGATCGCTTCATGGAAGTTCGGATCAAATTCTTGACCAACGGCTTCCATTCTTGCCACACCCGTTTCTTTAAGGCATTTTAGTAATTGTTTGTATACTGACTGATAGCTCTTGTGAATTGCAGCTTCACCATCATTTTTAGGCGAAATCTGTAATTGTGCTCGTTCAAAGTCATCAACTACGGGCAAGATTTTTTTAAGAATTTTGCCTGTAACTGTGCCTTCTAGCTCTTCTTTATCGCGCTCTGTACGTTTGCGAAAATTCTCGAAGTCGGCATACAAACGCAAGTATTGTTGCTTGCGCTCATCTAACTGTTCCTTCAGAGCGGTGGACTCAGCGATCAAACCGTTGATTTTTTCAAGGGTAGCGGCAGCAGCAGTACTAGCTTTGCTAGCTTCAGCTTTAGGTTCGCCAGATGTTGCAGCAGGATTTGGGCTTTCTGCGCTTGTCTCGTCTTGGTTTGAGAGATGCTTCAATTCTTCGGTTGCCAGTTGTTGTAACCTTGACTCAAGAACATCATCATCTTCGTCGATGAGATCATCAGAGTTGGATAAGTTTTCTTCTTCGATCATTGCGGTAATACTCTTTTCGCGCTTTTCAGACTAGCAGTAAATTGCTAAGAGTTGATATTTATGAGGGTTAGTTTTGACGATTTTTGTCAATTAATCCGATTTTACTCTTTATTTGGGTCAACGTATAGCTTGCTGTATGGCATTTATAGTGAACAATTGAGGCTTGTTTTGGTGGGGATAACAGTTTCAGTGATATTGCCAGACGCTAAAGTACAGAGATATTGGCGTACATTAGTCGCCAGATTGAGCGTATTCGTAAAGTCCGCAGATTCAATGCTGCCAAGATCCTTAACCGTCACATTCCGAAAATTTGCCCCATTCAGGTTTGCCCCTGACAACTCAACTAGGATGAGATTCGCGGCGGTGAGGTTAGTACTACTAAGATTGGCATTGGTAAAAATTGTTTGGCGGATTTCCGCCGATCGCAAATCGGCGGCAGTTAAATCAGCATTTTCGAGAATTGCCTCACTGAGATTTGCGGCGGATAAGTTACTATCACGCAGATTTGCCTTAGTTAGATTAGTTTTCCGCAGATTGGCAAGGGCTAAATTTGCGCCACTGAGATTGGCTGAGTTGAGATCAGCTTCACTAAGATTGCTCTTCATTAATTCAGCTTTTTGTAATATTGCTGAGCCAAGCTTGGACTGAGCTAGATTTGCCCGTAACAAGCTAGATTGAGTAAAATCAGCCTCTGATAGGTTAGAGAGTGCTAAGTTTGCATCAATTAGGCTGGCATTACTGAGATCTGCTCCTCGGAGATCGACTTTGATTAACTTAATGCCGTTTAAATTGGCGTTTTTGAGGATTAATTGGCGGAGGTTTCCTCCTTCTACGGTGGATTTACTGAGATTGATATTGCGTAAATCTTGACCTTGTAGGCGATCGCCTTGAGTCCCTGTTAACTGAACATAGGAAAAATCACGCCGCCCCTTGGCATATTGCTCTAGTAAGGCAGACACAGTAATCGGAGTTAACTTAACAGGCTTGTCTAGAACAGGAGTGGGTGAACTAGTTGGTTGTAGTGGACTGGGGGAACTTGTCGGTTTTGGCTCAGGGGTTTTGCTAATTAGAGCTGAAGTTTTATTCTTGGAGAACATTAGCAAAATACCGCCAACAGTAGCTAATGAGACGATGATGCCCAATAGTCCCCATAGTAAAGCTCTATTAGGTAGAAGCCTGAAAAGAGATTTTGACTCTTGTTGTTTTTGCTTAGCTTCGTGGTCTTTGCCGTGACATTGACGGATCAAGCGATCGCATAGTTCGCGAGTCTCATCATCGGGAATATTGGCGATCGCCTGAAATACAGGTGAGGCATCAGGCTCTTGAAAGTCATTTTGCCGAAAAATTAAATTTTTATTGTCTTCGTGAAAGGTTGCCCACAAATGTGGCTCTGTGGCTAAAGCACGCAGTGATAGGGAAATTACGGCGAAAGAAAATTCATCAAGGCGATCTCCAAAATCTTTGGTTGAGCGCTTGGGCGGCTGATAGTTAGGATGTCCCACTTCAAGGGGTGGTGAACCATGCAATGCAGGTACATACATCCCGTCATAGTCAACAAGTTTCAATTCCCCATGATCGTCCACCATGATATTGCCATGCTGCAAATCACCGTGGGCAATCCCTACCCGTTGCAAATCTTTTTGGAGTTGTTGCAACTGCCGCTCTAAACGCAGTAATACCTGTGAATCGTCAATATATTCGCCAATATAGCGATCTAGCTCTGTTCCCTCGACCCAATCCATTTTTAGAATTGGATACCATTGTCCTTTCACCAAAATTCCCTGAGCTAAAAATTCAAAATCTACTAAATAGGGAATCTGATGTTTACTGAGATATTCACTAATTAACTGATAGCGTTCCTGTACATCGGCTTGAGGTATGCGCGTAAAGCACCGCACTGCCCAAGAGCGATCGCCCTTTGTGAGCTTATAAACCGTGGCAAAATTACCTGACCATAGTAAAACTCTACCCCGTGAATTCTTGGATGTACTAGCTTGCTTGAGATCGGGATCGGCAAAGCAAAGCTGCGGATTTTGTACCGCGATCGTGAAGTCAATATTTAACGGCCAAGTTTGGATATCGGTCATGACTCACGGCGAATTTCTAGGCATAGTAAGGTTGTATCGTCATTGGCGATCTCATGGCGATCGCGTAACTTATTTACCCAGTTTGCAAACTCATCTTGCGTATTAATCTCACCTAATTTTACCCAAGGATCTTGATTAGCTTCGATCTGCTTAAAAATCCAACAGGCGATCGCATCGGTGGTCAAATAAAAGCGATCGCCTAATTCCGCAACCCCATGAGCTTGATTCATC
Organism: Pseudanabaena yagii GIHE-NHR1; assembly: GCF_012863495.1. NCBI lineage: Bacteria > Bacillati > Cyanobacteriota > Cyanophyceae > Pseudanabaenales > Pseudanabaenaceae > Pseudanabaena > Pseudanabaena yagii. The sequence goes on along the minus strand of NZ_JAAVJL010000001.1, from coordinate 1,879,962 downwards.
TGGATATTTGCAGCTTCGGTATATGTGCCAATTAATTTTGGGCGATGATTAAATTCATGGCTATTTTGGATTGGAAAATAGAGGTTTGCTTGCTGGTTGCGAACTATAAATAAGCAAGAATCCCCAGTTGCTAAAGCATGCCAACTCAAATCTGACAAAATTTCTAAACCTAAAAAAGTTGCAAAAGCCCCTGCGCCTGCTTTGCGTTTGGCAAACCAAGTCAAATTTTGCTGGACTAGCCATTGTTGCCAAGTTTGTTGTACGGGCTGGAGCCAACTTTGGAGATTCTGTTCTTGTCTATAAGCGTGATCACGATTTACAAAAGCAGTTACTAATTCTTTTGCCCATTCCTTTGCAAAGGAAGATTCCGTCGCGCCATCGGACAGGGCGATGGAAATTTGCCGATCTCCTTTAGCATAATGCCAAATATCTTCACATTCAGCGATCGCATTTCCCGCCTTTTGGATGCAGAAGGTTTGAGCTAATTCAAACCTGTAATCTAACTGCTGTGATTTTAAATTTTGCAGTTTAACTTTAGGAATGACAGCATATAAATTGCGATCGCCATATTTGTAACTCTGACCATTTGCAGCGATCGCTTTAAAACCAAAATTGGCATACCCATGTGGGGAAGGCAAGCTAATCAAAGGATCTCTGCGAAAAAGGCTAGACACAATATTGGAGATAATCGTCAATTTCAAGGTCACACCTTAGCACATATCCTCAATAGAAAAGCCGCCCTAGGGCGGCTTTTCTATTAGTCGCTATTAGGCGATCGCCAAAGATGCTAAAGGATTGGGGATGGAGGCACTAGGAGCAGTGAATTCACCCGTTGCCACAAACTCAAGTCTCAGCTTTAGCCAACGCATCGTGTTGGGATCGGTGGTCACAATTGCTGCCGCAGGTTGAGGAATTTGCTTTTTGACACTTGCTAGCTCAGGAGCTTCCAAAAAAGCAGGCTGCTCGATCAACCAAAAGTTAACTTCTAGATTGCGAGCTTCAAAATTGCGACGACGTTCCGCTAGTGTCTCACCCAAAGGTTTCCCTTCGTCTTCACACAAATACTTACGGCTAGCGGCAACAAAATAATATTGCTTAGACTCTGACATAAAGATTGATTTTTAAATGCTTAACACAGTGATAGCTTGTAAAGCTAGATCTATGTTAACGCTAATTCAACAGCTAGGACTTTGCGATAGATTAAGCTGTGGCGTTAGTTCCAACACACTGTTTAAAACAATGTCTGCACCATTTTCTTTGAGCAATGCGGCATAGCGATCGCGCAAATTCTCAGTTACATGGGGCGGAATGACCCCAACGCCAACATACTGGTAACTTGGGTTATGATTCCTTGCCTTGATCACTGTGATCATATCGGCAACCGTGTCACCGATATAGACAATTAACTCTGTAGGGTTGTCTTTTTTACTATCAATTTGTTTTACAGCCAGCAAAAGTCCTGTGGGGTCAGGCTTGCCAGATGCATCCTCCATCGCCACTAAAATAGGATCAACAATTTTTAACCGCTTCAAAACATAACTAGCCGAAGCCCTAGTTGCCCCACTAAAAAATCCCCAACAAATGCCTGCTGTTGTCAAGCTCTGAAAATATTCTGTTGTCGCAATCAGAGGCTCTGTCGCAATATATCCATCTGACCAATCAGGATTACTACCCCGATAACGACTCTGAAAAAACGCAACAATGTCGTCATAATCGATCTTGGTGACCTTTCCTAGCCCCTGAAAATATCTTTTAATTAGCTCTTGAGATGCTTCCCAGTCATTGTTCCAGATCCCCTCAGCTTTTAATTCATCAATTTCTTCAGGGCTAGGGCGATATGCTGAATTTGTAAAATATTCAACCGTGTCAGCTAAGGCGCGACGATAGGAACCCGACACATCTCGAATCACGCCATCAATATCAAATACAAAAGTTTTGCTGTTTGTTGAGTCTGAGGCAACTTTTGAGGTTTCAATCATGTTATATTGCAAGATCGCTACTTTAATATGTAATTTAACTTTTCTTGGAGGTAGGTAGCATTGTCCCAGTTTATTCTAAAAATCTTATGGTTAGAGAATAACGTAGCTCTTGCCGTCGATCAAGTCGTAGGCAAAGGTTTCAGCCCTCTCACCAAGTATTTCTTCTGGCCCCGTGATGATGCTTGGGATCAACTTAAATCAGAAATGGAAAGCAAGCCTTGGATTGCCGATCAAGATCGGATCGAGATTTTAAATAAGGCAACCGAAGTAATTAATTACTGGCAGCAAGAGGGCAAAAATCGCCCCATGACAGAAGCTCAAGGTAAATTCCCTGATGTCATATTTACTGGTAGTAACTAGAAAATATAAAAGGGGCGCAATGCGCCCCTTTTTTTATTTAAAAAGGTTTCGCATTGCGAAACCTTTTTAATTTTAGAAACTATTTATCGAGTGCAGGCATCGAAAGTACAGCTTCAGTCTCGCGGTCAATACCCTTTTCAAAACCAGCAACTGCTGCGCGTGCGCGACCAGCGTGCCATAGGTGACCAACTAAGAACATGAAGGACAATACAAAGTGAGAAGTTGCCAACCAAGAACGAGGAGAAACAAAGTTTACCGCGTTGATTTCAGTGATAACACCACCTACTGAGTTCAAAGAACCCAAAGGAGCATGGGTCATGTACTCAGCAGCGCGACGTACTTGCCAAGGCTGAACGTCATTCTTTAGTTTGTCGATGTCCAAACCGCTAGGACCACGGAGAGGCTCTAACCAAGGACCACGGAAGTCCCAGAAACGCATGGTTTCACCACCGAAAATAATTTCGCCAGATGGAGAACGCATGAGGTATTTACCAAGACCTGTAGGACCTTGAGATGTTGCAATGTTTGCACCCAGCTTTTGGTCACGAACGAGGTAAGTAAATGCTTGAGATTGAGAAGCTTCAGCACCAGTAGGACCAAAGAACTCACTAGGATAAACGGTGTTGTTGAACCATACAAAGCAAGTAGCAATAAATGCCATCAAACTCAAAGCACCAAGACTGTAAGAGAGATATGCTTCACCAGACCAAACGAGAGCACGTCTTGCCCAACCAAAAGGCTTAGTTAGAATATGCCAGATACCGCCACTGATCAAGATTAAGCCGAGCCAAATATGTCCGCCAACTACATCTTCAAGGTTGTCAACACCAACGATGTTACCTTCACCGCCAAAGGGCGAATTTAACAAATAGCCAAAGATGATAACAGGGTTAAGAGTAGGGTTGGTGATCACACGCACATCGCCACCACCAGGTGCCCATGTATCATAAAGTCCACCAAAGAACATCGCCTTGAATACGAGTAGAAGAGCACCAAAGCCCAACAAGATCAAGTGATAACCAATGATGTTGGTCATTTGGTTCTTGTCTTTCCAGTCGTAACCAAAGAAAGAAGAATAATTTTCTAAAACTTCGGGACCACGCAAAGCATGATAGATACCACCAAAGCCAAGAATAGCAGAGGAAATCAAATGTAAAACACCAACTACGAAGTAGGGGAAAATGTCTACAACTTCGCCGCCTGCGCCAACACCCCATCCTTGAGTCGCAAGGTGAGGAAGGAGAATCAAGCCCTGTTCGTACATTGGCTTTTCGGGTACAAAGTGAGCGACTTCAAATAAAGTCATTGCCCCAGCCCAGAATACAATCAGACCAGCATGGGCAACGTGTGCGCCCAGCAGTTTGCCAGAAAGGTTAATGAGTCTTGCGTTACCAGACCACCAAGCAAAGCCAGATGAATCTTGTGTACGCCCACCCACTCCTAGCGAGTTTAAGTTAATGGTCGTCGTCACGAGAGGTTATCTCCAGAAAACTTTTTATAGGTTTAAAGTGCAAATAATTTTTAAGCTATCAGATATCAGCTTATTAGCTGCTAACGTCTAGAGGTTTGATGAGAATCATCATAATCTAAAAACTAGTCCAACTGTGCTGATATCTGATAGCTAAGTTGTTACCAAAATATTTTGCATATTGGATTTATAAAATCTATGCAAAATATTTTGAAATGTGGAGATTACAGTGCGTTACCACGAGGTAGTACTTCTTCAGGGAAGATGAATTTTTCGGCTGGTTGGTCTTGAGGAGCCATCCAAGCACGAATACCTTCGTTCAAGAGCAAGTTCTTGGTGTAGAAGGTTTCAAATTCAGGATCTTCTGCGGCGCGGACTTCTTGAGATACGAAGTCATAAGCACGAAGGTTCAATGCTAGACCAACGATACCAACGCTGCTGAACCATAGACCAGCTACGGGTACGAATAGCATGAAGAAGTGCAACCAACGCTTGTTGGAGAAAGCAATACCGAAGATTTGGCTCCAGAAACGGTTAGCTGTAACCATGGAGTAGGTTTCTTCTTCTTGGGTTGGGTTGAAAGCTTTGAAGGTGTTTGCGTTGTTACCATCGCCATCTTCAAACAAGGTGTTTTCTACGGTTGCACCGTGAATAGCACAAAGTAATGCGCCACCAAGGATACCTGCTACGCCCATCATGTGGAAGGGGTTCAGAGTCCAGTTGTGGAAACCTTGTAGGAACAAGATGAAGCGGAAAATGCCAGCTACGCCGAAAGTAGGACCAAAGAACCAGCCAGATTGACCCAAGGGGTACATCAAGAATACTGATACGAATACGGCGATAGGACCAGAGAAGGCGATCGCATTATAAGGACGGATACCAACTAGACGAGCGATTTCAAATTGACGGAGCATGAAGCCGATCAATGCAAATGCGCCATGTAGTGCGAGGAATGTCCATAAACCACCAATCTGACACCAGCGAGTAAAGTCGCCCTGTGCTTCAGGTCCCCATAGGAATAGCAAGGAGTGACCAACGCTCAATGCAGGAGAAGATACAGCTACGGTCAAGATGTTGCATCCTTCAAGGAAGCTAGAAGCTAAACCGTGGGTGTACCAAGATGATACGAAGGTGATACCTGTAAACCAGCCACCAATAGCTAAAAATGCGGTGGGGAATAGCAATAAGCCACTCCAACCAATAAATACAAATCTGTCGCGTTTCAGCCAGTCGTCGAGGAGGTCAAACCATCCTCTTTCGACTTCTTGCGACCTGCCCATTGCAATGGTCATATTCTTAAATCCTGCTTTAACTACGAGTATTTATATGGATTTGAAATTAGCTTAACACATCTTTACGTTTGCCTTCTGACAAAATGATCACATACCTCAAACCCTCTCCGAACAAGGGATCTAGGTATGTTTACAAAGTATATACATCCGACAATAAATCTTAAAAAAGTGTTAAGGAGGTGTTGATATCCTCCCAAGGGAGTAAATACCAGTAATTTAATATATTAGTTAACAATATAGCAGGACTAGATCAAGTCGTTTTAAAAATGACTTAAAGCACAAAGACAAGTACAAATACTGATGTTTCTAAGTTAAGTATTTGTACTTATATAAATAGCTAGGTGCAACTAATATATAAAACCCAAAAACTGTGGCGCACGCTGCGCGTGCGCCACAGTTTTTGGTTATGTTTTTTTAATTGTTGATTTGAATGATCGCCGTTTTAGCTCGTCACGTAAGTTCGCGATCGCGATCGCACCTTTGTACTCAACCCTAGGGCAAGATTAACCTAAGCCTGTCGCAGGAATCCCGAAGTGTGTTTGGCTAGTTAACTTTTAGGTCAAGAGGTAATCGAAATGGTTCAGCAAACTAAAAAAGAACAGCCTGAATTGTTGTTGCAAGTTGACGATGATGATCGGGAAAATCAATTAGTCTTGGAAACTGAACAAGAGGCGATCGCTGATTTACCTCAAGATGAATTACCACTCCAGAAGCCGAAAAAAACTAAGAGATCTCTTTTACGTTGGATTGTTTATGGTGGCTTAGGTTTTGGCATCCTTGCTATAGTATTACCTGCTTTTTTAGGTCAGTCTGTTGGTTGTGGCAACAAAGCCCGTAATTATGAAGGCAAAACCTATGTGGGTAGTATGAATAGAGCGCAACAGGCTTTTTGGCTAGAAAAATCAGCCTTTGCTAAGTCTATTCCTGCTTTAGATCTCGGTATACAAGAAGAGACGAGCAATTTTAAGTATGAGATTCAGCGTTTGCCACTTGTGTCCTATCAATATGCAATTCCTAAAAACGACAAAGTGAAAGGTTTTGTTGGTGCGGTATTTGTGGTTGCGCCAGAAAATAATCCTGAGAATAATTCTGAAAAAAGAGAGATTACCACTGTCGCTATCCTTTGTGAATCTCAAGGAACAGGATTGCAAGAAAAGTTGTCCAAACCATCATTGCAAAACGGGAAGCCAACCTGTGCTGAAGGAACGCTTTCACTAAACTAAATCTGAGGTTTACCAATGAATAGTTATGTCAATTATCGCTATCAGGATTTCCAAAATCAGTCATTTCGTGATGAATTTCGAGTAGACAGTGGTAACTATGCTGACTTTACTGGTTCTAGATTAAAAAGTTGTGATTTTCGCGGTGCAAGTCTGGTGGGTGCTGATTTTTCAGAAACAGTGATCGGGCGCGATGAGAAAACATTTCAATCGGCGATCTGGCAAATCACCTTACATATTGTCTTGGGAATTCCTCTGGGAATAGCATCATGGTTTTTGAGCCAATTTACCCTTGCGGGTTGTGGGGTATCAGAGGCTAATCCCTATGCATGGCTGACAGATCCTTTTATTTGGATTGCCGCTTTTGCGACGGCAGCCACTATTTCTAAAGGAAAGGCTTTAATGCTCTTTTTAGGACTGGCTTTTTTGATGGCTTTAGCAAGTTCACTTCATAGCGGTGTTTTAGCTGGAATAAGTGGAATTCTCATGGTACTAGGCGCATTAGGGATGTCGCTATTTGGAATTTATCTGGGCTACTCAAAAGGCTCGATCGCTGTGGGTATGGTATGGATGGCAGTGGGAGTATCTTCAGCAATTTCCGCAGGTTATAGTTGGTTACACTACCAAGAAATTCATTACGCAATCTTGTTCGCAATTCTGACGATTATTCCAGCTATTTTGGCAACTAAAGCTTTTAACCTCCATTTTGCTAAGGTAAAGAGGTCGGCGATGACTTCTTTTTGTGGCGCAAATTTAACTAGATCAAGATTTGTAAATGCAGTTTTGCAGAATTGTGATTTTACAATGGCAAAGTTAGAGGATGTAGATTGGTGCGGTGCAACCTTTAATAATTGCAAGTTTCCTAAAGGCTGGTCTCCTAATTGGAAAAAGGAGATCGCCCAAGATATTAACGCTAATCAATCGGTTGAAAAATTAGCTGCTAAAGAATCTCAATAATTAAAATTTATCTTGACTAAATGCTAGAAATACCTGATGTCATAAAAGGGATATTGATTCTAATTTGTGTATTTATTCCACTTGAGAAAGTATTAGCTTTGCATCAGCAAAATCTATTTCGTGAAGGTTGGCTAACTGATCTTTGTTATTATTTCTCAGGCTATTTTATTGGCAAAGGAACGATACAGATTTTAATAGTATTTGCCTTGCTTAGCCAAGGTTCAATACCGATGCTATCTAGGTTTGTATCTCAACAACCACTTAGCTTGCAAGTAGTAGTTTCTATCTTGATTGGTGATCTTTGTTTTTATTTTGCCCATCGCCTATTACATACTGTGCCTTGGCTATGGCAATTTCACATAATTCATCATAGTTCAACCAATATCGATTGGCTAGCGACAGTTCGAGTGCATCCTTTCGAGCAGATATTTACTAAAGCTTGTCAAATGATTCCCCTTTATTGGCTAGGATTTTCGACAGAAGCTTTAGCAATTTATGCAATTTTTTCTAGTGCGATCGCCTTTTTTGTTCATGCCAATATTCGTATTCAGTTTCCCGTTGTAAAGTGGATTATTGCGACACCAGAGTTTCATCATTGGCATCATGATCGCAATCCTAAAATATCTAATAAAAATTTTGCGGTTCAGTTGCCAATTATTGATTATATATTTGGCACTTGGCATATGCCTCAGGGTGAAAATCCAACTAAGTATGGCAATAAATTGAATATTAAGACTAGTTACTTAAATCATTTAATCTATCCATTTCAAAGTATTAGAAATCGTTTCAATATCAAAATTAGGGAAAAAATTTAGAGGTGATATGGGGTGCTTCGCACCCCATATCACCTCTAAATTAAAATATTACGAGGGAATAATGAATTCCAATATAGACCACATCAAAACACATAAATTCCAGCAAGTTTTTGCTAACCGTAGATATTTGCTTCCTTTAGCGGTAGTTGGCGCTCTCTTGGTAGCTGGGACTGGAACCCTGAGCATTCTTGCTTATCAACATCAAATGAGTTTACCTGTCTATTTGCAAAGCTTTAGTACGCCGCAAATTTCTGTGCAGGAGTTAGCTAGTGGCAAGTTCAAGTCTGTACTGCTAATCGATGTGCGATCATTTGAGGAATATCAAGAGGATCATATTGGCAATAGTCAACTTGTCTCACTTACAGATATTGAGTCAGGTTTGGGTATTTCACAGGTGAAAACTATTTTGCAAAGTTATGAAAGAACTCACCGTGATAAACCAACAATTATTTTGTACTGCACATCGGGAATGCGATCGATCAAGGCAAATCACCAGCTTAGCCATAGTGGCTACCAAGCCTTGACTCTAACGGGTGGCATTACGGCATGGCGTAAACAATTTACGCGATCGCAGGATTTGCAAGTATTAGCAGCCAAATAAAAAAGCACCTTGCGGCGCTTTTTTATTTATTTAAGTCGGGATGATAGGATTCGAACCTACGGCATCCTGCTCCCAAAGCAGGCGCGCTACCAAGCTGCGCTACATCCCGTTGCGAATATCTATGTTACAACAGAAAGCGCAAAATAAGCAAAAATAATCCCAAAATAATTTTTATGGGTTTGATGGGTATAAATGATTTTCAAAAATAAAATTTATCATTGTTCTGCTAGTGCTGCTGTCGCTGGTGGGGGCATCAAAACCTATATTAATGGCTTGTATGCAGCGATGCCTGATACCTTTGCGGAGGAGATCATCGCTAATCCTTTGGATTATGATCAAAGTCATTTTCAACTGTTGCATATCCACGAATCTAATGGATTACTGCACTTAAGAAATCATTGCCCTGCGGTATTTACAGCTCATAATCATGATGTTTACTGTGCCAGTGGCTCGAAATATTTTACGGTTACAAAATCTAGTTGCGATCGCTTATTAAATGGTTGGGGATGCACATGGGGACATTTTGTTGATGGTTGTGGTAGTCGGCGACCACCGCAAGTACTGAAAAATTGGCAACGAGCAATTACAGAACTCAACGCCTTGAAAAAACTTGAAATCTTAACGATCGCTAATAGTGAATATGTGCGATCGCAATTGATTGCCAATGGCTTGCCTGCATCTCAAGTAGTGACCTTACGCTGTGGGATTGCCGAGCCAACCAGTATTCATAGGGAGCTTACCGAAGAAGTTCACCAACAAAAAAGGATTTTATTTGCTGGTCGGATCGTGCCAGATAAAGGTTTAGATTGGCTGCTCAAAGCAATGCCTCTAATAGATCCACAGATTCAGCTTGACATTGCTGGCGATGGTTGGGCGATGCCTAAAGTGTTTCAATTAGCTGAAGATTTAAAGATTTGCGATCGCATTACTTGGCATGGCTGGTGTCAGGGCGAAAAATTAGAGGATTTGTATAGGAATAGTTTTGCGGTTATTTTTCCGAGCGTTTGGCCAGAACCTGCGGGCTTAGTCACATTAGAAGCTTATGTAAGGTTTCGAGCTGTGATTGCTAGCGATGTCGGAGGCATTCCTGAGCATATTCAAGATGGCAAAACTGGTGTTTTAGTGGCTCCTAATCAAGTTGAACAGTTAGCAACGGCAATTAATGAGCTAGCTATTAATTTTGATAAGGCTCGTGTACTTGGTATCGCTGGAAATGAGCTATTTCACAATGAGTTTACCCTTGCTATTCATGCACAGAAACTAAGCGAGATTTATGAATTAGCGATCGCTCAATTTAACCAAAAGTAGCGAATTAGATTAATAAAGAATTGATTTTTGAGATCTGGCTTCGCTTCACCACAAAAAATCGATTCTTTATATAATATTTGTGTTGTTCTAACCTTGATTGCATTGTTTCCCCAGAAAACTGACATAAATAAGCTCATCTATACATCCCTTGCCCATGAACTGCTGGTCAAATATCGTGACTTATTTCAATCAGAGCTAACAAATCGAGAAACTGAGGAAATAGCCTTTTTGCAAGAGAAGCTAGACCAATTTACGATCGCGATCGCGGTTTTTGGAATGGTATCCAAAGGTAAAACTTCCCTATTGAATGCTCTATTTGGGCAAAAGCTAGGAGAGACAGGAGCAATCCATGGAGTTACTAAGGGAACTAGCATTTATGAATGGAAGATCCCGATGGACAATCCTGAAAATGGAGAGCAGTATCATAAATTAGAATTACAGCTTATTGATACGCAAGGGCTAGATGAAGTTGGTGGAGAAATCGGTGGAGCTACTGCCCTTGAAGCAGCTAAGCGTGCGGACTTGATTTTGTTTGTGATTGCGGGAGATATGACTCGGCTAGAGCAGGAAGCGATCGCACAACTCCAAAGCTTCTATAAGCCAATTTTGTTGGTTTTTAATAAAGCCGATCTTTATCCTGAAAGTGATCGTCATGCGATTTATCGTGCCTTACAAAATGAGGAAATGCGTAAGCTCATTTCGCCACAGGAGATCGTCTGTACAGTAGCTGACCCTTTGCCAGTGAAAGTCCGACTGCAATATAGTGATGGTAGGGAAAGCCAAGAGATTTGGGAAAAGCCACAACCTGATGTATATGCCTTAAAAACAAGAATTCTCTCTTTGCTTAATACGGAAGGAAAAGCTCTATTGTCAGTTAATGTATTGCGAGCATTATTAGAAATTCAAGATGTTCTCACACAGCGTCATTTACAGAAAGTGCAATCCTTAACGGCAATCACTGCATTAGTATTTAGTGTTGAGTCACTCGGTCTATTGATATCGCCTCATCTATGGCTTGATAGCATAATTAGTGGCACTTGCCACAGCATATTTGCACTGTGGCTCATTGGCAAATATCCTAGTCAAAAGAAATATCTGTGGTTACTGCTTATTGTCGCGATCGCTTGTCTATCTGGAGAACTAGGCGGCAATAGCGAAGTCATGCGTTACCTACAAATCCTCTGGACTGGTTTGGGTATATCGATACTCTTCCAAGGCATTGTTGCTGATCTGAACCGTAGTCGGGGTTATGGAAAGTTTGGCGCAAAAAAACTAATGGAAGTAATTTTTCAATCTGTTCCCACTAATTCAATATTGTGGAGATTTCACAACCATTCTGACCAAGATTAGGGACTTGCTATTAATTAAAGTACCTGTGGCTTCGACTCCGCTCAGCCAACGTTAGCTGAGCGAAGTCGAAGCTAGATAACTTTGGTGGGACATTTTTTATCCGCAAGTCCCTTAACGCATTGACGCTGTAATTTTGTGGTCATTTCATCTGGGAGTTAACAACATTTGCTGAAAAATTGTAGAATTGTTTCAGGGTTTTTATATTTCATAATCTTCCCCTAAGGCGATCCTAAATATGCCAAACAATATTTACATCGATCTGGCGATCGCGCAAAACTTCATCACTGTTGAATCAGATGTAGCGTTACTGGACGTGATTCGGATCATGAATCAGGCAAATGCGGTGACGCGAGAGCACCAATCTGAATATGGATGGTTGTTAGATCAGGAAATCTGTGTTTTGGTGACTACTCACAATAGTTTGATGGGGATATTTACAAAGGGGGATGTACTGCGGTTAATTGAGCAGCAAGTGGATTTGCAGAAATCAAAAATTGCCGACGCGATCACTCAGCCCGCGATAAGCATTAAGTATTCGCAGATTCCAGATCTTGCTACAGTGTTGAGTCTCTTAGAGAATTCACCTAATCGCTACTTACCTGTAATAGATGAATTTGAGCAAATATTGGGAGTTGTGACACCAGAGAGTTTTCTCTTGGCAAAAAATAAACAAACTGAAGATACTTTAAATAATGTTGAAGCTCAAAAAAGAGCAGTTTTAACGGCAATTCCTGACTTAATCTATCGTATTAGTGCAGATGGGACTTATTTAGAGTGCTTTTCTAGTAATTATGTTGCTGATTTGCTTCCTGATGGCTTGGATATTGTCAATAAACATCTTTCCGATGTTTTACCTCCAGAGCTAGCCTCCCGTAAATTGCAATCGATTAAACAGGCGATCGCTACTGGTTACATTCAGTCATTTGAACAGCAATGGAATATTGATGGCAAGGTGCAATATGAGGAAGTTCAAGTTGTCAAAGTCACTGATCAAGAAGCCTTGACTATTATTCGTAATATTAGCGATCGCAAGCAGTCTGAAGCTGCCTTACGAGAATCAGAAATGCGATTTAGAAGTGTCTTTGATTCTGCGGCTGTAGGCATTTCCTTAGCAACTGTCGATGGTCAACATATTGCGGTCAATCAATCCCTATGTCAGATGCTGGGCTATTCGGAAGATGAGTTAATAGTTTTAACCTTTCAAGATATTACTCATCCTGATGATATAGAACTTGATCTCTATCACCATCAAAAATTGCTCAGAAATGAAATTGATAGCTTTCATATCGAAAAGAGATATCGCCACAAAAATGGGCATTTTATATGGGTAATGCTGAGCGTTTCGATCGTACGTGATTTTCAAAACCAGCCTCTATACGATATTGCTTTAATTCAAAATATTAGTGATCTTAAATTTGCTCAACAGGAATTATCTAATCTCAATAAAGACTTAGAAATGCGAATTCAGCAAAGAACTGCTGATCTAGCAGAGAGTGAAATGCGTAAACAGCAATTAATTAATGCAATTCCTGATTTACTGCTTAGGCTGAAACGGGATGGAACCTGTATTGATTGTATCTTGCCGACAATTCCTGATAAAGAAGCTTTTGTGCCCATTAAGCATCATATTTCGGAAGTCTTATCTCCTAGTGTTTTAGTGGAACAACTTGAAGTATTTGATCGGGCGATCGCTACAGGAGAGGTACAGATTTATGAACATAAACTCCTAAAGTATGATGAATGGGTATATGAAGAAGTGCGAATTAGTCCCTGTGGAGAAGATGAAGTTCTAGTATTAGTGCGGAATATTAGCGATCGTAAGCAAGCAGAAGAAGCTCTATACCTGAGTAACGAAAAGCTGATCGCTACTAATAAAGAGCTAGAGCGGATGACTCGGCTCAAGGATGAATTTCTGGCGACGATGAGCCATGAATTGCGTACTCCACTCAATGCGATTTTAGGGATTTCGGAAGGACTACAAGAGCAAGTTTATGGGGAACTGAATCAACGGCAAAAAAATTCTCTTGCCACAATTCAAAAAAGTGGTCAACATCTCTTGGCACTCATTAACGATATTTTAGATGTTGCGAAAATTGAGTCAGGAATGTTTACTTTAGACCTAACTTCAGTTTCACTAACTTCTCTATGTGAGAGTAGTCTGAGCTTTGTAAAACATCAAGCGGCTAAAAAAAATATTCAATTACAACTCATTATTAATCCAGATCTCCCTAAGGCAATCATGATTGATGAAAGGAGAATGCGCCAGTTACTGATTAATTTGTTAATTAATGCGGTGAAATTTACACCTAAGGGGGGCATGGTCACATTAGAAGCCAAATTAGCTGATGGTTCTTACTGTGAAATGGAAGAAACGTATAAAAGTAAACTGAGCTTTTCTGTGTCTGATACAGGAATTGGCATATCTCAGGAAGACATTTGTAAGCTATTTCAGCCTTTTGTGCAAATTAACAGCAATCTCAGTCGCCAATATGCAGGTACTGGCTTAGGACTTAACTTAGTGAAAAAGCTGGCGGAATTGCATGGTGGATATGTCAATGTTGAGAGTAAAGTCGGGCAAGGTAGTTGTTTTACAGTCACTTTTCCCTATGACCTGTAGCAATGCCTAAAAGATGATTAGTATTGTTTTGCGCCATATTCATACTTTAGATTTGCGAAAAGGATAAAGTAATTGCTGCCAATAAGTACTAGGGATAATTTCATCAACTCCATATTTGATAGGAATTTTACCCTTAGGGACATAGTATGTGCCAAACATGAAATCGATAATCGGGAATCCTGAAAAATTCTTATCCCTTGCTTCTAAATCGTTGCTGTGATGCCAGTGATGGAAGTCAGGGGTAGCAATGATGCGGTTGAGAAGTGGAAACTGGAATCTTGTATTGGCATGATTTAAAATTGGTAAAACTGAGGCAAATACAAGATATGCGCCAAAAGTTTCCCTCGTGAATCCTAATAAAAATAGAGGAATTCCTAAGAGTAAAGATGGAAGAAACGTTAACTTTTCTCCAAGATGCTCCGAATAACATTTACCAAAGAAGAAATAGATGCGCTACATTACGAAAGATTCCATCACCCGCATCCACGAGTGCAGAGAAAAATGGAAGCACTATACCTAAAAAGCCAGAAATACCCACACAAGGAAATTACGAAACTACTAAGAATCACTGAACCGACACTGTTGAGCTATTTACGAGATTATAAAGAAGGTGGGATAAGCCAACTCAAAGAACTGACCTTTAATCGCCCCCAGAGTGAACTAAAACAGCATCAAGAAAGTTTAGAGATATATTTTCGAGAACATCCACCTAAAACGCTGGCTCATGCAGCAGCAACAATTACCGAGTTGACAGGGATTGTCCGTAGTCGAGAACAGGTGCGTCATTTCCTGAAATCGATGGGAATGAGTTGTCGTCGAGTGGGGCTAATACCTGCAAAGGCTGACCCAGCAGCACAAGAGGAATTTCTTAAAAAAAACTAGAACCGCGCTTAGAGGAAGCTAAATCTGGACAAAGAGCCGTTTTCTTTGTTGATGCTGCTCACTTTGTCCTTGGAGCCTATTTAGGCTTTTTGTGGTGTTTTGAACGCTTGTTTCTTAAATCTGGGACGGGAAGGCAGCGTTTTAATGTCCTCGGTGCACTTAATGCTGTTACTCATGAGTTGATTACTGTGACTAATGATTCTTACATCAATGCTCAAAGTGTTTGTGACTTACTCCACAAACTTGCGGCTTTGGGTTTGACTATACCCATTACTCTTGTCTTGGATAATGCTCGTTATCAAAAGTGTGTTTTAGTTTTTGAGTTGGCTCAGTCATTAAATATCGAGCTTCTTTATTTGACTACTTACTCTCCAAACTTAAACTTGATTGAGCGTCTTTGGAAATTTGTGAAGAAACAGTGTCTCTACTCCGTCTATTACCCTGATTTTGATTCTTTCAAGTTTGCTATTGCTTCTTGCCTTGAGAATTCCCGCACTACTCATAAAGCAGCTTTGGATTCTTTATTGACTTTGCGCTTTCAGTCTTTTGATAATGTTAAGTCTATTCCCTGTTAAGGTATAGTTCAACTCAATCCCTCCGTTGGCAGTGAAATCGGCAAAACCCGTCCAGTCGTGATTGTCAGTAACAATGCCATAGGGATTTTGCCCCTAAAAGTGATTATTCCCATTACTGATTGGAAAGAAAGATATGCAATTCGTACTTGGATAGTAAAACTGGAACCCACAACAGATAATGGACTGAGCAAAACCTCTGCGGCTGATACCTTTCAAGTACGTTCACTGTCTCAAGAGAGATTTGTCCTCAAGCTAGGACAGCTAGACGAGAAATCTATGCAGGATATTCAGCAAGCCCTAATCGTCGTTTTAGATATTTTCCCATAGATAAAATATCGATTTTGACAACATCCGCCACGATCCAATCTTTTCAAGCCTTGATACAATCAAACTAACCACAGCGATTTAATTTCAACCCTATGGAACAAATAACTATTGAACTACCCAAATCCATAACCGATGTTCTTACCACCTACGCCCAAGAACATCAAACCTCATCATCAGCCACAGTCCAAAAAGCAATTCAACAATTTCTCATCCAAGAAGGATACTTAGCAAAACCTAAAAAGCCCTTTCGTTTAAAGCCAGCAACACAGGGGAGTGGATACACCGATACATCTATTA
The DNA here is from genome assembly GCF_012863495.1 of Pseudanabaena yagii GIHE-NHR1. Classification (NCBI taxonomy): domain Bacteria; kingdom Bacillati; phylum Cyanobacteriota; class Cyanophyceae; order Pseudanabaenales; family Pseudanabaenaceae; genus Pseudanabaena; species Pseudanabaena yagii. The sequence continues at coordinate 1,863,914 of NZ_JAAVJL010000001.1, read as the reverse complement.
ATCATGATGCCGTATTAGCAGAATTCATCTATGCACACAAAATCCAACCCAATCAACCATGAGAGGATTGATTGCTGATACAACGCCCCTCTTTGGAGCGATCGACCCTAACGATCAATATCACTCTAGAGCGCAACTTGAACTAGAAAGAATTGAAATAGAAGATCTAACAGTTTTTATACCTTTTCCCGTTTATGTGAAAACATACAGCTTATTGCTATACCGTCTAGGTTTCAGCTATGCCTATAGCTTCACTCAAAGTTGCATTGACTCCGTGCATCTAATTAATCCAACAGAAGAGGAATATTTAGCGGCTGTTAAAAAAGTATCTCGATATCCCGATCAAAAAATTACCCTTGTAGATGCGATTATCGCAGTCTTATCCGAAAAAATGAATTTGCCAGTTTGGTCATATGATTACCACTTTGATGTCATGGGAATTCCCATATGGCGATAAAAATGGCAAATATAGGCTCAGATTTTGACAGCATCCGCCACGAGCCACTCTTTCAAGCCCTGATACTACAATAAGATCAGTAAACTCATTCATCTAACTCCGTGAGAACCAATGGAAACCTACAAGACCTACATCACCATAGAAAACCCAGAGCGAGTTGTCCTTTCAAACTTACCATTTCAGGCAGGACAGCGTGTAGAAATCATCGTCTTACCTGAATATGACCGAGTTGCAATTAGCCAAAAGCTCAAAGCCCTATTTAAAAAGACTCAAGCCCTACCCGAAGTCAACGAAATCACAGACGCAGATATCGAAGCAGAAGTTAACGCATATAGAAATGGACAATGAAAGTAGTTATTGACACGAATATCTTAGTATCTGCGGCAATTCGTGATGGCATACCTGAGACAGTCATTCAATTTATAGTCGATCACCCTGAATTTGAATGGATTGTCTCTCAAGAAATCATGACTGAATATACAGAAGTTTTGCAAAGGTGAAAACTCAAGTTAAGCGAAGAAGTTCAGCAAGAATGGATTGATTTACTCCAAACCGTTACAAGGCTAATTGAAGTCAATATCGAAGTTGACTTTCCCAGAGATCGCAAAGATGCTAAATTTCTCGCTTGTGCGATCGCTGCCAATGCGGACTTTTTGATAACAGGCGATCATGCTCAAGTATTAAAGACCAATTCAGATTTCGACAACATCTGCCACGCTCCACGCTTTAAAGCCTTGCTCAAATAGGAGAAGCACATGATCACAACTATTTTCTTGGCAGGAAGTTTTTGAAGAACATTAAGAACTGGGATAGTTAGTGCTGCGATCGCAATAGTTTGAAATGCAGAGACTCTGAAGGTTTAGTTTCTCACGATCAATTCGTCCTCGCCAATAATCAACCCTTTCATGAATTTCGCAAGGCGATCGCTAAATAAGGAATTTTTAATTAACGTGAGTTCGGGTTAAGAGGCAGAGGGTAAAACCCAATCCATATGTAAAGAAGGCTTCTTGGGTTGATGGCAATAAGCAATCAGCCCACAAATGACATTAATCATGGCATTGATGGGACTGCGATGACGAGAATACTTCGACAAGCTCAGTAACCATGTTCAATCTGGGAAATATTTTTGAGTTGGTCAATGATCGCTTCAATAATAGAGCGTTTGCGAGAAAGCAACTTATCAGTCAAGCGCATCAAGCGATTTTTCATATTGCGTTTGGGTTTAGCGAAGAACTCAATGCCAAAATCTTGGAACAGTTGAGATGCTAAGGATTGAGATACATAACCACGGTCAGCAAACACTTTACCAAACATGAATTTGAGCAAATCAGGGATCGGCTTACGGTCATCAACATTGCCTGGAGTAATTTGGATATTCAGCAGTTCACCGCATTCATTAACGAGTAAATGCAGTTTGAAACCAAAGAACCAATCCACTGATGTCTTACCACGGGCTGCTATCCCTTTAAAGACTTTGTGCTGGTGTATCCGTCGATTGTGACAGACATCTAGTGATGTTGAATCTACAAAACTAATACCTGTACATTCGCCAAAACAATATTTCAGGTATATGCACAATGGCATCATTGCTGAACCCATATACTCGACAAACCTGTTGTAGCTTGGTAGTCTGGGAAACTCCTTCTGCCAATATTTGCACACTTGTTTTTGATAGAAATGCTTGAAGTCTCGGTAGTGGTTTTGGTGAAAGGCGATCAGGATCGTCATGATTTCACTCATACTCAGACCTCTTGACCTTTGTCTTTGTTGTAAGCCATTACCCAGCAACATTTGTCGCCATTTTGGTTCAAATATTTTGCAAAAATCATCGACATGGCAGAATAGGGCTTCTAAACTATTAGTCATGGGAGTTACTTCGCTGAACTTGTTTTACTTATTTTCAGCTTATCGGTTTCTCCCTTTTTTTGTCCTTTTCCTTATCCCGAACTCACGTTAATTACGGCTTGGGATAAATGCAATCGCTAAAAGGTCGTTTTAGTTAGATTATGAGACTCTTAATATTAAGAAATATGTTATTTCTGATATTGGCTGGACTTAACATCAGAAATAAATATCATATTATAATGATTTTAAGGTAGTGTTATGGGAAAAGCTATTCACTTTACTGATGAACTCTTCAAATTTCAGTTCAAATACCAGCCTAAGCCCAAGTTTACAAGTATTTATATATTTGGAGATAGTCTCTCTGATAATGGGAACTTGTCTTCATTAATCTACAAAGCCTCAGGCGGTACAATTTCATTTCCACCTAGTCCTCCCTACTTCAACTCTCAACCTCTTCTATCTCCACCTCAAATACGTTTTTCTAATGGATTAGTTTGGGCTGATACTTTACCAGCATCTTTAGGCATATCTTCCACAAAAGTTAATAACTATGCCTATGGTGGAGCAACTTCAGGATTTACCAACGGACTTCAACCTCTTTTTCCCAATCTTCCTCTTCTCGGACTACTTACGGAAGTGAATAGCTTCACAAAAACTACTTTAAAGGCTGATCCCAAAGGACTATATGTAGTGTGGGCAGGAGCAAATGATGGCTTTAATCTAGCAGGTTTACTCGCCAGTCAGCCACCTAGCAGTTTGCAGGCGGCATTCCCTATTATTACTGATGCCGTTAAGACTGCAATTAATAACATTACAACTGCAATTACAACCCTAGCGAACTCTGGTGCACGTACTTTCCTTGTTCCAAATCTACCTAACTTGGGTAAAACTCCTCTTCTGAGCCAAAATCAGGCATCCGCTTTTGTTGGCAAAGCTTTTAGCGTTCTGTTTGATATTGGATTAGCGATTATGCTACCCAAATTGGAGCGATCGCTCAAGATTGATATTGTGCAACCCGATGTTTATTCCCTTGCCGAGGATGTATTTAATCGTCCTGAAGAATATGGATTTAAAAATGTGACCGATCCTTTGATAGGGCAGAATCCACTCACTGTGAATTCAGAGAACTTTTTCTGGTTTGATTCCCAACATCCAACGACGAAAGGACAGGCAATACTCACAGATTTCTTTCAAGACAGTTTATTTGCTGCTGGTTATGGGAAGGGATTTGGCTATGGCAAGCATGAATCCGACTCAAACTTGACTCAACTACTAGGAAGTCCATTAGCTAAGGATGCAATAGAGCTAGCTCTAGGTAGTGGCTTATTCCAAGGTATATCCGATTTCAAATCTTTGGGTTTAGGCAAAGATTTATTGGGGCTAATTGGTGATAAATCCTTCCTATCATTTGGGAATACCTTGAATTCATCGGAACTACTAGCACCTCATGCATAAATAGCTAGAACCAAAAATTGTGGCGCACGCGAAGCGTGCGCCACAATTTTTGGGGTTTTATATTTAATTGCACCCAGCTACTTAGTTAGTCACTTGAGAATCTATGATTTGCACCATCATCCTTGTGGTGCAAATCATAGTTATTTCACTAGCGATCGCAATAGTTTAAAATGCAGAGACTCCTAAAGTTTTGTTTCGCATGATCGATTCGCCCCAGACAGTAGTTGAACACCCCTTTTATAAATTTCGCAAGGCGATCGCCAATAAGGAATTTTTAATTACGGCAGAGGTGTCTCCTCCCAAGGGCAGTGACCCCACGCATATGCTCACACAAACGCGATCGCTCAAGGGGAGAGTCCATGCCGTAAATATTACCGATTCCAGCCGCGCCGTAATGAGCATGAGTCCTGTGGCTGCCTCGGTCTTAATCCAGCAGCAATTTGGCATTGAAACGGTATGCCAGCTTGCCTGTCGCGATCGCAATCGCATCGCCTTACAGGGAGATCTGTTGGGAGCCGCAGCTTTAGGCATTACCAATATTTTGGCGTTGACGGGCGATCCTGTAAAAGCTGGAGATTATCCCGAAGCGCGATCGGTATTTGACTACGAATCAGTGCGCCTATTGCAATTAATCCAAAAACTCAATCAAGGTTTTGATGCCAATGGCAAAGCTTTGCCGCACCAAGGTACAAATTTCTTAGCAGGAGCTGCCGTCGATCCGCAGTCACGCAGTTGGTCTGGTTTGCAAAGACGCTTTGAGCGCAAGATTAATGCGGGGGCACAATTTTTTCAAAGCCAATTAATTACGGATTTCGAGCGCCTCGATAAATTTGTCAATCAAATTGCCAACCAGTCAGATAAACCTGTGCTAGCAGGCATATTTCTCATTAAATCTGCAAAAAATGCCATATTTCTAAATAAATATGTGCCGGGGGTACAAATTCCTGAACATATTATCGATCGCCTAGCCAAAGCCAAATCACCTTTACAGGAAGGACTAGCGATCGCCGCCGAGCAAATCCAAACAGCAAGGCAAATCTGTCAGGGTGTACATATCATGGCAATTAAAGCCGAGCATCTCATTCCTGAGATCCTTGATCGCGCAGGTGTGGCAACTCTATAAAATTTGTTTGTCTCCCAGCCAGAGGATGGAAGACAAACAAATTGGTAAGCACTATAACTTTGGATAGGTTTGCTAGGCATTTACTCAGTAAATTTCTCAAAAGTTCAGCACTTTCGGTTAATCTAGGGAATAACCCTAACTCACATCTATGGCAAGACGTAGATATTCTTCAACTCTGAACACACCTCCCACTGAACCAAGGTCGAATGGCACAACGACCAAACTGGCGATCGCAGGAGCTATTTTTGCGGTCGGTATTGGTGTTGGCATTGCCCTTTCTACGCTCAACCCTACCCCCCGCACCGTTGATGCGATCCGCCTTGATAATCTCGCCCCTAGTCGCGATTTTTGTAATAACTATGGTGCATCAGCGATGGTGATGAGTAGCCGTGTCTATGTGACGCTCAACCCCTTTAACGTATTTATCAGTCAAGCTGAGCCAATCCCCGGTTGTGTCGTTTTACCTAACAACTGGAATTTGCTCTTACAAAAAAACGTAATCAAAGAGGCTGATATTCGTCAATGTAAAGACAGAATGAATACCTTTGGCTTTACAGGCGATCTCGAAAAAAATCCTAGTGTTGACTGCATTTACGAAAGTAAAAACGCTACTGAGAAATTTACCAACGGTTTACCCGCAACACCTAGCCCCAGTCCAAAACCCTAATATAGCAATGTAAGTTTTGCTTAAGACATAAGTGAAGGCGGCACGAAGTGCCGCCTTCACTTAATTAATAAAAAAGGGACGCGAAGCGTCCCTTTTTTAGCATTCATCGAATGCTTCTAAATCTAGTAAATGTCGATATGGCTCAACTAAGTCCGAGCCTTTAAAAGCTAGCGATCGCAGAATATGCCAATCTCTGAGGCTCTCAAAAGCACTGGCATAGTCATCACGCTCTAGACGATCTGCAATTTCTGCAACATCTGTCGCATTAAACTTACTAGGATCAACTTCTGGAGCTTCGCCTATTACATCCTTTGAGGGGTTATCAACCATATCCTATGACAGGCTTGTGAACGGAGAGAGAGGGATTCGAACCCTCGGTACGGAGTTACCTGCCGTACAACAGATTAGCAATCTGCCGCTTTCGTCCACTCAGCCATCTCTCCAAATTTATTAGGAATTATATCTTAGCAGACTGCGGAAATAATGCAACCTAATTATTAAATTTAATAAATTTAACTTTGCGATTATTGGTAACGCAAAGTGCTGCCACTCTCTATTGGTATAGTTTGGCAACGTTATATAGCCATAGCCGAGTAAGTTAAGACATAAAACCCAAAAGAGAGTTGCGGCGCTTTGCGCCGCAACTCTCTTTTGGGTTTTGTTTTTGTCATAACATAACTAGCTATGGCTATATTTTACGGGCAACGTGAAAAGCAGAGATAAATGATAGCTTTAGGCGATCACCTCGATGGTGGCGGAGTATTTCCTGCAAATTGGCAAACAACTGAGTGCGTTTCTCTGGGGATAAGGCGATGTAAGGCGAAAGTGTACTCAAAAGCATCAGATAGTCCTCAAGGCTATAAGTCACATGATGAATACTATGGTCATATTTGACATTGGCGAAGTATCCCGAATTGATGATGCTCTCGCTAAACTTGAGAAAATCCGCTTGATGAGTTTCCTTCCCCTCATGTCTAGCATAAAGAGGAATTTCAGGGGCTAGTGCTTGATAAACTGCATCAACAAGTTGATAGGTTTCGGTATCTAACTGTGGTGGCGTATTCCATAACAAAATGAGATGTCCTTCAGACTTTAATGCTGCTGCCGATTTGCGATAGGCGATCGCAGGATCAAGCCAATGCCAAGAGGTCGCCGCTAGCACAGCATCAAATTGATTTTCTATCAGTTCCCATTCCTCAAAGGATGTATTGATGATTTGTACTTGGGGATGATCTGCACAGCTCTGTTGTGCTATTTGTGATGCTTCTAGATTTGGCTCTAGACCGACCACCGAGAAACCTAATTCCGCCAATGGAACCGTAGCGATCGCAGGACCACATCCTATTTCCAGAATTTTTGCCGAATGATGAAGCTGAGCAATAGCGATCGTACGCGCAATTATTTCCTGAGGGTAGCGGGGACGCACTCGGTAATAAGCATCGGCAACAGCACTATACCAAGTCTTTTTTGATTCCAGATTTTTACCACCATAATCCCTTAATACTTCCGTCCAACTTTTGCGATCAGTATAATCTTTGATCTCTGAGGCTGGAATAGATTGCAAATCCGATAAGTCACTCATAAACGCCTCATGGACTAGGAATAAACAAAAATATGATAAATTACCTAAACAAAGATTATAAGGGATAGCTTAATATCACTATATGCTAAATAGAATATATATAGATAATTTTCGCTCTCTTGTAAATTTTGAGCTTTCATTTGATTCTATCAATCTATTTCTTGGTGCAAATGGTTCAGGTAAATCTACCGTTTTTGACGCGATAAATAGAGTTAAAGATTTAATGTCTGGTTTATTTAAGGTAGAGAATCTATTTAGTATCTTTGATTGTTGCCGTTGGCAGACACTTAAGGAACATAATTTTGAAATTGAAATAGATGGAAACGGTGGCAAATATAAATACGATCTTTCTATCCTATATAACGAACAGCAGAAGCCATTTATTGCTCATGAAAGATTATGGTTTAATAATCAGCCATTACTAAAATTTGAATTAGGTAGCGTATACATATACGATGACGATTATGCAGAAATATCGAAGATTTCTTACTTTGATTCTTCTCAATCATTTCTATCTCTTTTACCACCAACTAATACTAATAAGAAACTAACTTGGTTTAGAACTCGTATACTACGTCTTATAGTAATACAGATTACTCCTTCTCTAATGAATGGAATTAGCGAACAAGAACTATCTTATATACATCCCAGAATGGAAAATTATGTATCTTGGTATCGTTATCTTTCTCAGGATCAAGGCAAAATATTTGAGCTTACAAATATCTTACGTGATGTTTTAGATAAATTTATATCTTTTAAATTTGAGAGATTTAGTGAAACTAATTATGGATTGAAACTAATATTTGAAAGTGAATCTGATACTAAAAAAGTAATTGAATATTACTTTAATGAACTTTCTGATGGTCAGAAAGTTCTCATAGCTCTATATACATTAATTTATGGCACTCAAAATGAAGACTACACGTTGTGTATAGATGAGCCAGAAAATTTTCTGGCATTGCCAGAGGTACAACCTTGGCTAGATCGACTTTATGATTTTTGTAGTGAGAAAAAACTACAAGCTTTGCTGATTTCACACCATCCGAAACTTATTAATTTTCTAGCCGCCGATTCAGGTTACTGGTTTGAGAGAAAGGGTAATTCTCCAGTTCGAGTTAAGAGAATTAAAGATGAGGATGATACTGGACTACCAATTTCTGATTTAGTAGAGCGTGGTTGGCTTTATGACCCAGAATAGACAAACTATTGTAATTTTGTGTGAAGATCGTCAACAGTATGTCTTTGCTCGTTACTTTCTCCAGAAGAAAGGATTAACAGGACAATTTATTGATAGAAGTTGTCCTAGTGGCAAGCAAGCAGGAGAACAATATGTTCGCGATCGCTATGCAGCAGAAGTTAAAGCGTATCGTCGTAAAAACTATCTCAATATTTGCTTGATAGTAGTCATAGATGCTGATAGAAGTACTGTAGCTGAACGGATACGACAATTAGACTCAGTTCTTGAAGAGAAACGTCACCGTAAAGAAAAGATAGCTATATTTGTTCCAAAACGAAATATTGAAACTTGGATACATTACCTCCAATCTGGTGAGCCAGTTGATGAAACTGTTGCCTATAGTAAATTAACTAATCAAGGAGAATGCAAACCATTTGTTGAGAAACTAGCTGAACAATGTGTGCAGGGACTACCGCCAAGCGCTCCATCATCAATGCATGAGGCTTGTTTAGAAATACAAAGAATTATTGGCTAATTTTTATGAGCTTTGTTAAGAATCCAGATCAGTCATTCACATGATGATTTCTGCAACTTGATCTAGGGTTACTGATTAGCTACTTTTTTGTCGCGATATTATCCCTAAACAGGCTAGGATACGAATACATCAAGTAATTAGGAATTAACAATGGTAGAACGTCCTATCAAAAAAGCAGATCGTCAACCTAAACCAGAAGGTAGCGAAAATACTAGTGCGAGACGGTCTGATGACTCAGACAAAAAGCGTTCTAGCCGTGATGGGGGTAAAGGCAAGAGAGATAAAAAAGGCGGCAGAGATGAAGAAGTAAAAGCACCCGTAAATCTCGCTTTAGTAAGGGGACCTAAGCCAACGAAGCTACAACCAGTTGTCGAGGAAGTTGTTGCTGAAGAATCCGCAGTCTCTGAAGAAGGCACAACTGAAGAAACGACTGAATCTTAAATATTTTGTGATCAAATAAAAAAGCTGCCCCTAGGGCAGCTTTTTTATTTGGTACGTGTTAGTAAGCCTTGGCTGGGACTAAAGACGAGAGTTAATAGAAATAAAACGAGAACAGACAAGACGATCGCAGGGCCAGATGGCAAATTTAAATAGTAGCTGGTATATAAACCGATCGCACTTGCCATTACTCCTATCCCCGCACCAACAAAAATCATGTGGTGTAATTCTTTCACTAATAAATAAGCGGTAATCGCTGGACCAACTAGGAGAGACACCACTAAAACTACGCCCATTGTTTGCATACTGGCAATAATCGTCAAAGTTACGCCTGCCATTAAGCCCAAATAGATCAGATTCACTGGTAAGCCTAGTGCTTGTGCCCCAGTGCGATCAAAGGTGTAAAACAGTAGTTGCTTGTAAAACATAGCGATCGCCATTAATACAACCCCTGTAATAATTGCGGCTCGAACTGTGTCGGTTGAGGAAACGCTGAGAATATCGCCAAACAAAAAGCCATGCAGGTCGATTTTGATTTTTAGCAGAGAAATTAACAAAATGCCGATCGCGAAAAAACTTGAAGATGTTAGTGCCATTGCTGCATCAACCTTGACGCGAGTTTGCGATCGTAACCATGCAATTAAAAATGCGCTACTAATTCCTGATATAAATGCCCCGATCGCTACATCAATTTTATAAAAAAAGGCGATCGCCATCCCCGGCATCACCGTATGCGTCATCACATCCCCTAGCAATGCCATGCGCTGGACGATCAAGAAGCATCCGATCGCTGGACAGATAATTCCTGCTAAACCACCTGCAATCAATGCATTTCGCATAAATTCTAATCCAAGTGGTTCAGTGATCCATTGCCATACATAAAACATGTTATTTACTCTAGCGATCACTTTTAACTTTGTTCTTCTAAATATGCGGCAACTGCTTGCAAATCTGCTAAGCCTCGATTCAGGCGATCGCGCATTGCTTCATCAAGTTTAGGATTTTGCAAAGCGACTGCTTGAATTGCTTCTAGCCATTTGGAGATTGGCACATGGTGTACGGCTTCACGAAGTCCCATGTTTGCCAAGATGCCAAGATAAAAGCCTGTGAAGTCTTGCCCTCCATACTCATAGAATCCGTCCCATAGTTCTAGTTTTTCGGGTGTGTATTCAAAGTACTGATCGGAGTTGATTGGGGTGCGATCGAGTTGAGGTTGGGGGAGTGGTGGTTTAGTCATCAGTGATTCCTTTTTGATCTAAAAAACAAACTAAGTACGAAAACTATTGGCTTAATAAAAAGCCATCGCGTAATTTTTTTCAGTATTGGCGAGTCTCGAATTACATCTGCAATTGCAGGGCTAAATGTGTAGTAAAGCTTAATAAATTTTTTCCCCAGCATAAAATTTATTAGATATTTGTCACGAAAATAATACAGAGTAATTAGTTCACCCACATTCGCTGAGCAGGCAGTAGCAATGAAGCAATTACTAGAATTAGACCCCGTTGAAATATAACCTGTTTCTACTGCCTGTATTTCATCATGTCTAATTTGCACATAAATAGTTTTACCTTGATAAGCAAGTCTAGCTTTGTACCAGAGTCTTCCGTCTAGTTTTGTTGCTTCTTCATCATTAGAGTAATCCCAAACGGAAATAGAATCTCCTGAAAAACCTAGTCTTTCTTGACCAGATTTTGTCAAATGCAAAATAAAATATTTATATCCAGACATTTGTAGTTACCCAATAAAACTAAAACTTCTCAAACTACTTGTGAAAATGAATGCTAAATCTCTCTACTATTTCGGTGACAGTATTCGCAAAAGTTGCTATGCCTTGAGAAATACCCCAAAGAGTAAACAAATTAGACTTCATATCTAATGACTATCAATACTAGATATAATTATTTTTTCATCTTCCTCATGAAATATTGTAAATATATTTTCAAATATTGCTTTAATACCACTCCAATCAAAATTATTAATCAAAGAGCGATCATTTTTACATAACTCTAATTGTTGCTTAAATTTCTTTTGAAGAGTATCTTTCTCCATGAATTTACCTTGATATTTTTTTATGCTCTCCTCGTAACCAGTCAAATGCAGTGGAATATAGTTACCTTCATCATTACGCAAGATATTTTCGCCCAAATAAGCTTCAATCCCCCCTGCCAGTCCGTTCACATTCATAAGAGTGATAGTGTTGTCACTTAGTGTTGGATAGCTATTAAGAATATCAATTTCTGGCAGAGACATTATCTTGATATTGTTAGAAACTCTTATTTTTCTCAACATTTTAAGTGCTACGTGTGCAGCAGTATCATTATCAAAAACCGCTATAATTCTATTGAGAACCCCTGCTCCAGAAAAAGATTTAACCATTGTTGCAAGACTATCAGCACCACCACCAACCTTGGCTCCGTCAAAATCCATGAAAGAAAAGTAGTCAGATAAATGAGGATACAAAAGTTCTAGAGACTCAGAAAGAATAAAAGTATCGGATTTCCCCTCTGTCAAAATAATTATCTTTCCCTTATCCCCAACTAGACTAGATGTATAGTCAACAAAATCGTCATCTAAGTCAAAGCACTGCCCTAAAATAAGATCTGTTAGATCATAGATAAACTCCTCATCTTCAATACACGTTTCAAGTATTAATCTAAGAGCAATACAAATATATACATCAGGACTTCCATAGTAACCTATACAAGGAAATCCATACCAATCATGGCTGCACATATAAGAAATGAAAGGATTCTCATTCTTCTCTCGATCATATGGCTTATTTCTTATATTTCTAACACGTATTTCCTTAAGCATTGATAACCAATACTCTACATTCATTGCACTGAGTATATCTAGGTAGGGTTCAAATCTTTTTTTATAATCATTAAGCGCTTTTTGCAAATATACTTCATAGACTTTCTTAGAAATTTCTAGTGAATATCCACTCAGCTCCAATCGATCCTTAATAACCTTTGTGGATGTAGAATAAAATACCATATTAATTTCATCATCTTTTTCTATATATTCAATCCAACGACTCAATTGATTGGGCAGCTTACTTTTATCTTTTACAGTAATTATTTTCTTGTCTGTCGCTCTAAATAAACTCATTAGAGACACATCAACATCCCCCTCCCATGTTGAACCTACATAAAAGTTATTTAACCAGCATTCAGCGTAACTTCCCATATCACCATATCAATAGTTATTATTTATCTTTACAATTTTAGCAATCCAATATTTATTAGTGTTACTAATTTTTTGCTAATTGCAAAATAAAATTTTGTCATACTTTTTTGGTAAGGATTTAAAAAATTAAATTTCTTTGTGGCGAAATAATAAAGACTCTAACAAAACTGTATTAGTATTCGCATTGTAACGAAACATATGTATGGACTGATAGCCATTTGAGAACATTTGGAAAACTCTAACATAGGCGATCGCTTGATCTACCGTTGGCATGATTGACTGATAAATTTGATAAGCCTTACTTTACTAGACTTTAAAATTTCAGACTTAAGTTTCATTTTCAGGAAACTTGTGAGACTTTAGGCAGCTAGGCAAGCCTGTCAAAAAGATGTAATAATTTGTAACAGAATTGACAAGCGATCGCTTAACCATACGTTCAAAACGATCAAACCCATGGAACCCGAATCAATAAATACGGAAACCTCTGACGCAGAAACTAAGCCCGTACTCAATATCACCATAGTCGAAGCCCCAGAAGTCAAAGAAGAACCCCATCGTCATGAATGTGGCGTATGCGGCTATATATACGAACCATCAATCGGTGATGCCAAACGGAATATTCCTGCGGGTACACCCTTTGAAGAAATTGCCGAAGATTGGCGTTGCCCCGTCTGTAACACCAAGAAAAAATCATTCTCAGATATTGGTGTTGCCTCCAAGCCTTCAGGATTTACCGAAAACCTTGGCTATGGCTTTGGCGTTAATGTCCTAACACCTAACCAAAAGAACCTACTTATCTTTGGATCATTGGCGCTTGCCGTCATTTTCTTTATCAGTCTTTACGCACTCGATTAATTACTTAATTAACTAATTCGATATTCATTCGGCATTATTCAGCATTATAAATTTACGGACTTTTATTAATTTTTTATGAAAAAAAGCATAAAACGCTTTCTTAGCTCCTTAGTTGTTTGTGTATTGCTCTGCGTGACCCTATTGGGCGTAGCAATGCCTAGTGCCTCCGCAAATCATGGCAACTGGCACAAAGTGGATCTACCCGTAGCCATCACACCTCTCGATCTCTGGTTTGACAAAAATGAACCAAATCACGGCTGGTTAGTTGGCACTGAGGCAACTTTACTAGAATCAACCGACGGGGGCAAAACTTGGGAAGAGCGTCAACTCGACCTCGGCGACGGCATCTATCGTTTCTCATCGATCAGCTTCTCTGGTAACGAAGGTTGGATTACAGGTCAGCCCGCTCTTTTGCTCCATACTACTGATAATGGTCAGTCTTGGTCACGCATCGGGCTTAGCTCCAAACTCCCTGGAGATCCCTTTAAGATTGTGGCTCAAGGTCGCAACTCTGCGGAAATGGTCACTGACTTAGGCGCAATTTATAATACTCAAGATGGTGGTCAAAACTGGAGAGCTTTAGTTACCCAAGCCGTTGGTAATGCACGTAACCTCAACCGTAGTGATGATGGTCGTTATGTAGCTATTTCGGCTAATGGCAACTTTTATTCCACATGGCAACCAGGCGATATGACTTGGATTCAGCACAATCGCAATAGCTCTCGCCGTGTGCAGAACATGGGCTATACTCCCGATAATCGCCTCTGGATGCTCAATCGTGGCGGTCAAGTTCAATTTAGTGAAGTTGCCGAGTTTGATAAATGGGACAAAAAGCAAACTCCTAAAGATGGTGGCGGGTTTGGTCTGCTCGATCTTGCCTACCAAGATGAACAGAATGTCTGGATTTCTGGTGGTAGTTCAAGATTGCTCCATAGCGAAGATGGTGGCAAAACTTGGAAGCGTGATGAGTCCGCAGCAAATGCAGGCGCAAACCTTTACAAGCTTTACTTTTTCTCGCGCGATCGCGGTTTCGTAGTTGGACAAAATGGCACATTGCTAGCCTATTCCCCAGACTAAAAAAATCGTGCTAAAAAAGGAAAGGAGGAGGGGCGGCGCTTCGCGCCGCCCCTCCTCCTTTCCTTTTTAGGATTACCCTAAAAAAAATCCCCGCGAAGCGGGGATTTTTTTTATCTGCCTAATGCGTGGAGTGCGTTAATTGCATCCGCACATTTTTGTGTATATGCCTCAAGGGTAGCGCGATCGCCTGACTCTGGTGCAGGAATCAACTCCCCGATCCGCACCGTCACAGGTTGAAATAATTTAGGAAATTTGGCTCCTTTCGGTAAAATCGTCTCCGTGCCCCACACACATACAGGCAAAAAAGGTGCATTGGTTTTCGAGGCAATCATTGCTGCTCCTAATTTAGGATTTGTAATCTTGCCATCAAGGGTGCGTGTCCCTTCCAAGAAAATACCCGTCGCCCAGCCCTTATTAATTGACTCGATCGCCGATCTAATTGCGGCGCGATCACCTGCCCCACGTTTTACTGGGTACGCCCCAAAAGCTGTAATAGCTTGCTTTAACACTGGTATTTCAAACAATTCTTCCTTTGCCATAAAAGCAACAGGACGCGCCATACAGCTACCAACGATCAAAGGATCAAAGTCACTAGCATGGTTACTAACCACGATGAGATTGCCAGTGAGTGGCACATTTTCAGTGCCGTAAATACGCTCTTGGTAAAACAAATACAGCAGTGGACGTACCACTAGCCACTTAAACATCATATATAGAAGATGATTACCGCCTTGAGCCTTTTCGTTATCTTTGGTAGTTGTAGGGGTAGTTTCGTTTTCCATTTACCAATTGTCCAGAACTTTGCTACTTAAACTTAGTACGAATTAGGTACATAAGGTTCTGCAATTTAATAAAGAACCAAAAAATTTGTGGCGCGGCTCCGCCGCGCCACAAATTTTTGATTCTTCATTCTTTATCCAAGAGATTTTAAAAGCGATACCAATTTTGCTTTTTCGACAACATACACATTTTTTAACTTATCCCCTTGAATTGATACCCTCGCTGTGGAAAAGGCAACGATGGGAGTTACAAAAGGTAAATCTTTTTGTTGCTTGATCTGTAAAGCCTGTTTTATCACTTGTTGGATAAAGTTCTTTTCAAATGGATATTTCTTGTTTCCCATCCGCCGATATAACTCTTTCCCATCGGTGATGACTTCTCCTCTGTGGGATTTCACATCGATCGCAAAGGCTTTGCCTTGAGGAGAAATGCAAAAAATATCAAGATCACCTAATCGATTTCCCAACTGAATCCCATACTCAATTTGCCAGTCCTGATTCTCTAATTGTGCGATCGCTTGAGCAATATCCTCTTCTCCCTTAGCTCCTTGATCCGCATGATTCGCTCTCTTCCATAAAAAAGCTCCATTCGCAATCAATCCAATGGCTATGATGATCAATGGCACAGAAAAAATAGAAGTAATTGAATTTATCCAGATAACACCTATCAATCCTGCCGTAATATAACTTGCAAAAGCTTCTGCTCTTCTTCGCATAGCAAGTTCCCGTATATTTTTCCCAGCATGGCGACTGAATTTAGACATAAAAATAAATCAAGTATAAATTTAGGTATTTGTATTAAGTTGTTGCCATTGTTCGGGAGTGTAGGTTTTTAAGGCTAGTGCATGAATTGTCGTTTGCATTTGATCGGCGAGCGCTGCATAGACCATACGATGTTGCTGCATCATCGTTTTACCTGCAAAACTTTCTGAAACAATGATCGCGTCATAATGACCACTGCCAACTGGGGAATTCATTCTTCCCTGATGATGTTTATGCAAATCGCTACGATCTTCGATTTCAACAAAAGTAGCGCCGATTTTTTCTGCCAAGGTATTTTTGATGGTGGTGATGGTATCCATTGCTTTTTAGTGATTGGTTATTGCTTTAGTTTAATAGTTTAATATTTATTTTTTAGAAGTACAGCCTGTTGAATCTTGAAGTAGGGCATAGAAATTTTTAAAAGCATGGCGAAGCCATGCTTTTAAAAATTTCTATGGGTTCTAAACTAATCAAAGATTGAGAATTGCTCGACAATACTGGATTTTATGAGATTAAGGGATGATATATTTGTGGTGGGGCTTCGGGATTTCTTCTCTTAATAAACGAAGTAGTGGTATTTATGACTTTGATTGATAGTTTTCCACAATGTCAAGATTTACAATCACAGGTTGAATCAATCTTGCAACTTTTGCAACAGGAGCCAACCTTACGATCGCAACAGGACGGCAGCATTGTGCAGTCATCTCTAAGGAAAGCGATCGCGCCGACCTTTGAGATTGTATTTGCGGGGGCATTTAGTGCGGGTAAATCGATGTTGATTAACGCACTCTTAGAGCGGGAATTACTTTATAGTGCTGAGGGACATGCGACGGGGACAGAATGTAAAATCGCCCATGCCAAAGCTGGTGAAGAACGGGTGGTTTTAACTTTTTTAAGTGAAGTGGAAGTACGCGAACAAATTAAAACCCTGTCGCAGTTAATTGGACAGAATGCACCAGCAAATATTAATCAACTGGAATCACTCAAACAGTTACAGACCTTGACCTTATCTGTAATTGAACAGGAAGGGGGCAAGAGCAAGTCGAAACGGGCTAAAGATGCTGATGCCTTGAATCTATTGATCGAGGGGTTTATCAATAATCGCGATCGCATTAGTTCGATCGCTAATGCGACATATTCCATGGAACAGTTTGGCTTTGAGAATCTCAAAAAAGCTGCTGACTATGCTAGAAGAGGCGCTAATAGTGCAGTTTTAAAGCGTGTGGAATATTATTGCAATCATCCACTTTTGCAAGATGGTAATGTGATCATTGACACTCCCGGGATTGATGCGCCCGTTAAAAAAGATGCAGCCTTGACCTTTGAGAAGATTGAAAATCCTGATACTTCCGCAGTGGTCTTTGTGCTGAAAACCGCAGCAACTGGAGAACTTACTTCCGAAGAAACGGAACTCAGCGAAAAGATCCAAGGTAATGCAGGTATTCGCGATCGCGTATTTTATGTCTTCAATCGTATTGATGAAACTTGGACTAACGATCAACTGCGCGATCGCCTGAATTACACAATTTCCAGTCAATTTCGCAATAGCTCAAAAATCTATAAAACTAGCGGTTTACTTGGTTTCTATGGCAGTCAAATTCGACATACTAGTACTGGCGATCGCTTCGGTTTAGATTCTATTTTTGCCGAAAGTGTGAAGTCAGTGGGTGGTGATGAAGGCACACCGCAGTTTGTGAATGAGTTCAATAGCTATTGCTTGGTTTCAGGTAAGTTGGATATTGACAAGTTCCCAATTCCTTACAATGTCCTACAAACCAGTATCAAGAATGAGAAATATATCCGCTTGTTAGGGGAATTAGGAACAGGGCTAATCGAGCAACTGATTAAGGATAGTGGAATTGAGGAATTTCGCAATGCGATTACTCACTATTTGACCAATGAGAAGCGTCCCCTATTATTTGCCGATCTTGCCGATGACTTACAGCCCATTTGTATTGACCTGCGCCAGTTTTATCTAGAAGCATGGCACAAGTTAGAGAGCCAGCCTCGCGATATTGAAGCAATTAAATTGCAGGAGTTGCAAAAGCTGGGTCACGACCTCAAGCAAATTGGCGATCGCCTGCGTGAACATATTGCTCAAGAGTTAAATGATGCGGTGGCAAGCAATAAAAATCAAGGTTTGGAGGCAGACTATCGCAGACTCAAAGAGAATATGGTGCGGCGTTTGGATGAGTTGATTGGTTATTTCTCCGTTGCTGAGGTACATCAACGCGCCCAAGCTAGTCACCGCCGTAATTCCGTTGTGCCTGTGATGGGGATTTTGGCAGAGGGTTTCTACTACTTAGCCAATGAGCTAGAAGATGTGTTGGTGGAGAATTCACAAAGGATTGTGGAAAACTTCTTCCAAAACTTGATTGAGTCAATTAAGAAAACGGAATATTATCGAGAACTCTATCGCCTATTGGGCAATGATGGGGGCATCGAATCTCGTCTCGAAAAGCTCGCTATCACGGCATCTGATGCTTTGGTCAATGAGGCGCGGACAGAATGCGATCGCTATGTGCGCGAACGTCCAGAGTTTTATGCAGAAGGGACTAACTCCATCTATCAGTTGCGCCAAACCTTGCAACAAGCCTGTCGTGGCTATGACTATCAAAGCATGATCGAAGCGGAGCCAGCAATTCGGCAGTTGTTAAAGCTTGATTTTGAACTGAAGGTTAAAGATACGATTATTCGCACTTTCCGCCAGTCAATTAATCAAACTTTGAGTACGCATTTGCTAGCAAGTGCTGACAAACAATCAGATGCCATTTTGCAACAATATGATCATGCGCGTGATTATTTGGCACAAACTTTGGAGAGAGAAGCCCAAGTTAAACTTGATAAAAATCGCAGTTTACAAGTTGCTGTAGAGAAAAATATTGCTATTTACAATGAAGCAGTTTCTGGCATCAATCAATGTTTAGAAGCACTAGATTTATCCCGTAAAAATCTGCCAATCATCAGTGAGTCTGATTTATTAATTCCCACAGTTATTTCTGATGTAATTGATGCCGAGTCTTTTGTTATTGATGAAGCTAGCGACTCAGAAGTATAAATGATTTGTTTGCATACAGATCTCAGTACTGTATGCAAACAAACATTTTGCTATCCCAAACACAACAAATTAAATACGTCATCCACTGTTACCTGCCAATTTAAAATATCCAAAACTGGCAAAATATCCTTTCCACTCATCTTTTCGGGAAAGCGATCGCCTTGATAAACCATAATAAAATCTTGGGCTGGAGAAATCAGCCAACTAATCTCAGAACCATTGGTAATAGCAGAACTGATTTTGTTCATTACCCGCAAAGGCGACTGATCTGGTGAAAGAATCTCAATAATCCAATCAGGAGCTACGTTAGCAACTCGTTTGTTTTCTAAAAAAGGGATATTCGCCCAACGCATCACCGCAATATCAGGCACAATCGATATATCGCCAAAATTACAGCGCAACTCAGGAAAAGCAAAAGCAAATTTTTGAGGTTTACCAATCAAATTAATCGCAGTCGCAATTTCTATCTGAAAGGTGCTGTGCTGAAACTGTGGCATAGGTTTCTGATAAATTTGACCGTCAATATATTCACTTGCAGGCTTAGTTTCTGGCAAAGTCAAAAACTCTTCGATTGATAAGTGATTTGTGCTTAACGATCTAGTTGGTTCTAAATTTTGATGTTGCTCTGATGCGATCGCCATTACCTAAACCTCTATAAGAGATAGAAAGTTCATACCCAAAAACTATTCTAGATTAGATGGAGTTTTGTTTGACATACGGCATTATGCCGTATATATTTATAGTGCTTGTAGATTAAAACGCTCTAAAAGTAGCCCAATTTATTGAGGCAGAATAAGAGTAAATATGATTAATTTAAACTCCCCGAAAGCGATCTCCAGACTTGAAGCTCGGATCAGTCCAGAAACTAAATTGTTACTGCAAAAAGCTGCTGATCTGGAAGGACGCACTCTAACTGATTTTGTTGTTGCAAGTGTTCAAGCAGAGGCTTATCGAGTCATTGAGAAACATCAAAAGCTCAAACTGAATCTTGAAGATAGTCAAGCTTTTGTTGATGCTTTACTCAATCCGACAGTACCAAATGATGCTCTCAAAAAGGCAGCTTTAATCCATGAGCAATTAATTTCAAGTTAATGGTTCTCAGAATAGAAGTTTTTGATAGTCGTAGGCATTGTCGGACAAATTTTTATTGTGGACAAGAGAGCCTAGATAACTATATTCGTAAGCAAGCATCTCAGGACATTAAGCGAAAGGTATCGACTGTATTTGCGTTGATTGATGATGTTGATCCTAAATTAAATATTTTGGGTTACTACACACTTTCTTCTTATACTGTCGAGATTGAAAATTTAGATCAATCTTTTGCAAAAAGTTTGCCAAGATATCCACAATTACCTGCAACTTTATTAGGTCGTCTTGCTATTGATAGCCAGCACAAAGGTAAAGGGTTTGGAGCAGCTATTTTGTTTGATACTCTTAAAAAAGCGATCGCAGCTTCTAAACAAGTGGCATCTTTAGCTGTTGTTGCTGAAGCTTTGGATAAAAATGCAGCAAGGTTTTATCTAAAATATGGCTTTAAACAATTTACACAAAATCCTATGAAACTATATATTTCAATAAAATCAATAGACAGTATCTAGAGCATTAATATTTAAAGTAAAACAGCATAAGTGTTGAATGCTTGCAAAATACAGTTTTAAAATTATAGAATTAACTTGATTAATTAATTAGAAGAATATGATAGACAATATTGAAATTTTACACTCAGAAGATGTTGTAGAACTTAGAGATTCTAGCAACCAACCTATTAATGATTTGCTCAATGTCATAGAAATTGCATATTTATTTAAAGTAGAAGATTTTATCGAGTCTTTGGTTGAGCCATTAAATATTGATGAAGAAGCTAAAATTGCTTTGAGGGAAGGAATTGCTTGTCGTGTAATGACAACCCGCCAAAAAGGTTGGATTAAAGGCAAAGTAAAGCTGGGATTACATTTCATTCCTGAAATTGATGATTTGCCAACCGCAGAATCTAAAAACCCATTAGATGAGATTCGTAATACCTCTATTTAGGATTCACATGAGGTTATCATCAAACAGGATGAGTTAGTTATGAATGAAAAAGTAGAAATTTTAAACTCAGATGATGTTGTTTGTTTGACTGAAGATGATGGATATGGTAGCCCTGTCTATAATATTGAGTAGAGATTTAATATTGCTAGATTATTTGAATTTGGCGAATTTGTGGATGGCATATCTAGAGTTATAGGACTTTCTTCTGAAGCAATAGGACTTTTAAAAGAAGGTATTTCATGCCGTGTGATGACAACTCAACAAACAGGTTGGAGATTTGGGAAAATTAGGCTAAAAATAGAATTGCAATTTATTCCTGATGAATCATCTACAGAAGAAACTGTTGAAAATTTTGACAGTCCATTAGATGAAATTCGTAAGACTGCGGAATTATAATATTTTTAATCAAGATTGATTGAGCGCAAAAAAATGGATCTATTAACTCCAACTAAAAAACGAGATTTGTATAATAGTGATTTTTTGGCTTGGACAGAAGAAACCGTAGAACTTTTGCGATCGCAGCAATGGCAAGACCTAGACCTAGAAAACTTAATAGAGGAAATAATAGACTTGGGCAAAAGTCAACAACACGCCTTACAAAGCTCACTGAGATTGATATTAATGCACTTACTCAAATGGAAATATCAAAGCGATCGCCAAAGCCATAGCTGGAAAATCACCATCAATCGCGAACGATTGAATATAGATGAATATTTAGAAGAAAGCCCCAGTTTGAGACGATTTCTTAGCGATCGCGAATGGATAGACAAAACCTATCAACGCGCTCGGCGTGAGGCAATGGTGGAGACAAACTTAGCATTGGCAACTTTTCCAGTCGCTTGTCCTTTTAGTATTCTCGAAATACTAGATTTAGACTTTTATCCTCAACCTGACTAGCTCAATCTATGGCAGACAAAACACCACGCATTAGCTTCCCTCCCGAAGTTAGAAAATATGTCTTCGATCGCAACAACTACCAATGCCAAAGCTGTCATAAAACCGACCTTACGGCGAAGACACTCCAAGTCGATCACATCATTCCCTTAGCCCAAGGTGGAACTAATGACTTCAGTAACCTCCAAACCCTCTGTGCTAAATGTAACCGTAAGAAGAGCGCTAAAATTGATCCCCGTTTTCGTAGACTCTATAGTGACTAGTACGCACCACAATTAAGAAGGTCTTTGTAAAGCGGCTCTGCGAACTGAGTTAATGCGTTGCTCTGAGCGAGCATCGATTTTGAGATTGATGGTTTGATGCTTATTGCGATCGACTAAAGGAAATTGAGTTTGCCAATTACTAATAATGTGAAAATAATTTTCGGCATCCTCTAGACAGTATTCATAGATTTCATTAAGAATTGTTTCGTAGCCTTTCTCTTTTCTTAATACTTTTATCCCATTCCGAAAAACATAATATCCTTTAATTCTTTTATAAATCGGAATTCCTAAATAAGCAAAGAGATTATTTAATCCTTGATTAAGATCGGTACGCTGACTTGTTCTTTGTAAATCAAGGATTCTAATACTATCAATTTTAGGAATAAAGTCTAGAGCCTCAATCCTTTTACGCAGACAAAACATATCACTGGTTGATAGCCCATAACCAATGAAATACTTTCCCTGTAAGCTATGTAGGTCATTTAAAATATCTTGGATTATCTTTTTCTCTTGAGTACTTGATTCAATAAATTGAATTTTAATGTACTGCTCATTACTATCTTCTAAAATGCGAGTAAGTGTATATCCAAATATCTTTTGTACTAGTCCATCCTTCTGAAAATCGCGACACCATTCTAAGTCTAGAAATACAAGATCATAGATTGAGCCATCGTAGAAATTGTTTATATATTGACTTGGAAGCTTAAATTCCCTTTTATACATAGAGTTTGGCTCAGAGGTGGGCTAGGAGAATAGCTAGCAGGCAGATCAATACCATTTATATATCCTAATACCAAAATACAAAATGGCTACGCTATTTTATGTTTTTCAAATCCTTACTGGGTGTGATTTTTAATTCATAAAAGGGTTTTCATACTTTTGTAAATTGGTATAGCGCTTTCCAAGCAAGCAAGGTACAGAGGTTTATTTCCACCAAAGCTAGGTAAATAAACCCATAGTTTTTAAATCTCAAAATTAAAGCCTTTCTGCTTGAGTTGTAGATATTTAGTCTCATCAAATTGATATAACTTCGCGGCTCGATGGGATACACCCTGTTCTAGCTCCCCAGTATCGAGGAGTAAGTCCATACTGAGTAGTTTTTTGCGAAAGTTACGTTTATCAAGATCGCGAGCTAGGACTGTTTCATAAAGTTTTTGTAACTGCGTTAAGGTGAATTTTTTGGGTAATAATTCAAATCCAATTGGCTCATAACGAATTTTGCTACGGAGTCTAGCGATCGCCTTTTGTAAAATCTGCTCATGGTCGAAAGCTAAGGATGGTATTGCATGAAGTGAAAACCAATCAGCTTCTCGCGCATCGGTAGAGGCTTGGATTTGTTGTTCTATGAGATTAATAAGAGCGTAATAGGCAACCGTAACTGTGCGATCGCGGGGATCACGCTCTAGGTCGCCAAAGGTATATAGCTGCTCTAAATAAACATCATGAATCCCTGTTTCTTCTTGCAGTTCGCGCAAAGCTGCTTGCTCTAAGGTTTCATCCATGCGGACAAATCCCCCCGGGATCGCCCATTGTCCTTGAAATGGCGGGATATCACGCTGAATTAACATAACTTTGAGTTCTAGCTTAGCATCAAGTCCAAAGATGATGCAGTCAACGGTGAGGGCAGGTCGGGGGTATTCGTAGGTATGTGGCATAGGTTTCGGATAGGCAAAGTTTCTGCTACGCAGAAACTTTGCAAGTGATAGTTGACATAGTGTAAAAATAACACTATAGTAGTTTGTGTAGTTTATACACTATATCGCGATGCAAGAACAAGTAGGTATTCTCGATGAGCGATCGCCACAAGTTTCTGAGTTAGAGCTTTCTAATCTGGAACCTGATAACTTAGCGATTCAGTTTCAATTTGCTGCTGGATCGGTGATTGGACGTAATCATGTTCTTGTT
Source organism: Pseudanabaena yagii GIHE-NHR1 (assembly GCF_012863495.1). Taxonomy (NCBI): domain Bacteria; kingdom Bacillati; phylum Cyanobacteriota; class Cyanophyceae; order Pseudanabaenales; family Pseudanabaenaceae; genus Pseudanabaena; species Pseudanabaena yagii. The sequence goes on along the minus strand of NZ_JAAVJL010000001.1, from coordinate 1,839,822 downwards.
GGCAAAAATAATCAGGATGCCTATCGAGTTATGCTGCGAGAGCAGTTTATTGTTGCGATAGTCTGTGATGGCTGTAGCGCAGGCAGGCATAGTGAAGTTGGTGCAAAAATTGGGGTAAGGATGATCGCCGAGGAGATTGCCACTCTTCTTGATGGAGGACTAGCAATCTCTGAACCTGAGTTTTGGCATCGATTAAAACATAATCTATTACAAAAGTTAAAAGATTTCGTAGCGCTCGCTAGTGGTGGTGCAGAGCTATCTAAATCAGTAACAATGGAATTTGTGAATGATTATTTGTTATTTACAATTGTGGTTGCCATAGTCACACCTAGAGAAACTGTCACATTCTCCATAGGTGATGGTGCGATCGCAGTTAATGGCAAATTTACAGAAATTCCACCCTATGCTGATAATGCGCCCCCCTATCTTGCCTATGGTTTATACAATCCTGAAGCAATTAATTTTGAGATTCGCGATCGCCTTCCCACATCAGAATTAGAATCACTTCTAATTGCCACCGATGGAATAATTGATTTAGCTGTAGTTGAACCTATCGAGCAATTTTGGCAAGAATCCCGTTATTTCAAAAATCCTGATGCCATCCGACGTAAGCTCGCAATGCTCAATCGTGAAGAAGTCAAACCTGATTGGCATAAACAAGAGTTAACTAAGCGATCGGGCGTTTTGTCAGATGATACGAGTTTGGTAGTGATTAGAAGGATTTTAGCTGTTAGCTGTTAGCGATTAGCTGTTAGCTGTTAGCTGTTAGCGATTAGCTGTTAGCTGTTAGCTTACACAGAAAAAATCTCAATCACCAATCACCTATTCCCAATCACCCAAAAAGCCAAAAGCCAAAAGCTAATAGCTAATTACCCCAAAAAGAAAAAACTATGTTAGGCGCAATTGTTGGAGATATCGTAGGTTCCGTTTATGAATTTGATAACCATCGTTCAAAAAAGTTCCCTCTTTTTGATAAAAAATGCAAATTTACTGATGACACAGTGCTAACTATAGCTGTTGCAGATTGCCTGATGAATAATGGCAACTATGCAGAATATATAAAAAGCTATGCTCGCCAATATCCTTGGGCTGGCTATGGTGGAATGTTTACCCGATGGATTCGCTCCGATGATATGGAACCATACAATAGCTGGGGAAATGGCTCTGCAATGCGGGTTAGTGCTGTAGGTTTTGCCTTTGATGACTTGCAAACAGTGGTGTCAGAATCGAAATGCTCAGCCGAAGTTACCCACAATCATCCTGAAGGAATTAAGGGAGCGCAAGCAACGGCTGTTGCTATTTATATGGCACGAAAAGGTCAAAGCAAAGAGCAGATTAAAGCGGCGATCGCAAAATCCTTTAACTATGACTTAGATAGAACTTTAGACGAAATTCGTCCTACTTATCAATTTAATGAATCCTGTCAAGAAACCGTTCCCGAAGCCATCATTGCCTTCTTAGAATCAACGGATTTTGAAGATGCTATTCGCAATGCTATTTCCCTTGGTGGTGATAGCGATACACTTGCCTGTATTACAGGTGGTATTGCTGAAGCCTTTTATGGTGGTGTTCCTCAAGATATTGCTAAAAAGGCATTGAGCTATTTACCCAAAGAACTGCGTGAAGTAGTTAAAGAATTTAGAAAGAGGTATGACCTATGTTAGGTGCGATCGCTGGTGACATTATCGGCTCGATTTACGAAGTAGTGCCGATGAAGCGTAAAGACTTCAAGCTGTTCTCCTTTGGTAGTCATTTTAGTGATGACACGGTTCTCACCTATGCGGTTGCAAAATCCATTCTGACGGGAACTAGCTATGTGAGTAACTTCAAGAAATGCTTTTGGCGCTATCCCCTAGCAGGTTTTGGACAGAGGTTTACTTGCTGGGCAATGAGCAATCGGAAAGAAGGCTACAACAGTTGGGGTAACGGTGCAGCAATGCGAGTGAGTCCGATCGCATGGGCGTATGACAATCTTGAAGATGTTCTCAAAGAAGTAGAACGTTGCACCGCCGCAACTCACAATCATCCTGAAGGCATCAAAGGCGGACAGGCAACTGCGGCGGCGATTTTCTTGGCGCGTCTAGGTAAGACTAAGCAAGAGATTCAAGCTTATATTGAGCAAACTTTCAATTACAATCTGCATCGCACCATCGACGAAATTCGCCCCACATATAAGTTTGAGGTGTCCTGTCAAAAAAGCGTCCCTGAAGCAATCATCGCTTTTTTAGAATCAACGGATTTTGAAGATGCTATTCGCAATGCTGTATCTCTCGGTGGTGATAGCGACACGATCGCCGCAATTACAGGAAGTATTGCTGAAGCCTTTTATGGTGGTGTGCCTCATGAGATCGCCGTCCAAGCATGGAAAAAACTAGATCGGCAGATACGGAACACAGTGCTGGAATTTAATGGAACTTACAATTTGCCTTGTTATTTAAAATATTAGGCGCAAAATCATGGATATCTATCTCAATCAAAAGCGAATTAAAGTTAATCCTAAAAATGCGATCGGCAAGGGTGGCGAAGCAGATATCTATGACCTCAAAAATGGCAAGGTTCTCAAACTCTTTAAAACTGCCGATCACCCTGATTATCAGTTATCACCTCAAGAACAATTAGCGGCTCAAGCAAGATTATCGATCCATCAGCAAAAGCTCCCTGCTTTTCCACAAAATCTACCTGTGAGGGTGATTAAACCTGAAGCTTTAGCCACAGATAAACAGGGAATGATCTTGGGCTATGCGATGCCCTTCTTGCAGAATACAGTGCCGCTTTTGAAATATAGCGATCGCACCTATCGCCAAACTAACGGCATCTCGCAGCAATTTGTAACTAACCTATTTAGCGACTTACACGAAACAGTTCTCAAAATCCATCAAGCAAATGTGACCATTGGCGATTTTAATGATTTGAATTTGTTGGTTCACCAAAATCAAGTCAATATTATTGATGCAGATTCTTTTCAGTTTGGACAGTTTCCCTGTCAGGTTTTTACGGCACGATTTGTCGATCCGATGCTATGCGATCGCAACGCTAATCAGCCAATTCTCATCAGTCCCCATAATCCTGAATCCGATTGGTACGCCTTCACGGTGATGTTGATGCAGAGCCTCCTCTATGTCGATCCCTATGGCGGCGTATATAAGCCAAAATCCCAGTCAGACATGATTCCCCACAGTGCGAGACCACTGCACCGAATTACCGTTTTTCATCGTGATGTTCGCTATCCCAAACCCGCAATTACACAAAGGGTTCTCTCTGACGATTTGCTAGATCATTTCTATAAATGTTTTGAACAGGATTGGCGAGGTGTTTTCCCTCAAGCCCTGCTTACCTCAATGCATTGGCAAAAGTGCCAACAATGCGGAATTGAGCATTTAACAAATACTTGCCCAGTTTGCAAACCTTTGATTTTGAGTATTCCTTCTATCTCTGGAAGAATTTCCTATGGTGGTATGTGTAAGGTTGTCCAGATATTTCAAACGGAAGGCGTAATTCTTAAAGTTGCGTTGCAAAATAAGTTGCTTCAATATCTTTACCATGAAAACCTTGATTTCAAGAGAGAAGACAACAATGTATTACTATCAGGAGAACTCGATGCGAATATTCAATTCGCCATCTTGGGCAAGTCCACAATCCTTGCTAAGCAAGGCACAGCGCTTACTCTTACTCAAGGACAAGCACAAGCGATCGCCGCCGATCTGATTCGTACCAATTCCTTCTCTCGCTATTGGATTGATCGAGGTCAATTACTCCGCGATGGTAAGCTAGGGAATGAATATATTGGCGATATTCTCGAAGGACAAACGCAATTCTGGGTTGGTGAAACCTTCGGCTTTGGCTTCTATCGCGCAGGTGCGATCAGTGTCGCTTTTACCTTTGGGGCTAAGAGAGCAGGAATAGGCGATCGCGTAAAGATTCCACCAATTCAAGGAGAATTAATCGATGCAAATTGTCTGTTTAGCAACGACATCTGCTGGTTCTTCACCATCACCCAAGAGCAAGGCAACATCATCCATCGTGTTTCCGTATTGCGTCCCACAGGTGAGTTCGTTACCACAATTGCCGCACCTAGAGGTGATCTCGCATGGTTGACGAATATTCATGGATGCAGTGCGATCGCTAGTTGGCTATTCGTTCCCACTGATGAAGGTATCGTTAGACTTGAGGTCAATCAGGGGAAAATTATGATTACTAAAACTTTTCTCGAAACTGAACCCTATGTCGATAGTGGATGTTCTCTCATCGTTGGTTCACAGGGAATTTATGTAATTCATGCACAGAAGATTTTGCAGTTACAGTTAGCTTAAATATAAGGAGACTTAAAAAATGACTACTCAAATTGTTACCCAACTTCCCATTCCCGCATTCTTCGACCGCCACAAAGTCGGCTCAGTATGGCGCGTTCCTTACCATGATCGGGCAAACCAAGCCGAAGCATGGGCGAAACAACATGGTATTGCGCCTGCGGCAAAGGATCGTAAGAAAATTTGTTTGATGGCGATCGATGTGCAGAATACCTTTTGTATTCCTGACTTTGAGCTATTTGTCGGTGGACGATCTGGCACTGGTGCGATCGAGGACAATGTGCGGCTGTGCGAATTTATCTATCGCAATCTCCACCACATCAGCGAAATCGCGCCCACAATGGATACCCACACCGCGATGCAAATTTTCCATCCTATTTTTTGGGTGAATGATGCAGGTGAACACCCGATTCCTAATGCTACTTCGATTACTTTAGAAGATGTGCAGCAAGGTAAGTGGAAAGTAAATCCTGCGATCGCCTATAGTCTCGCCAAAGGTAACTACATGGCAATCCAGCGTCACGCCTTGCATTATGTGCAGAAACTTAGCGATGACGGCAAATTCCCCTTAACAGTTTGGGCATATCACTCCATGCTCGGCGGTATCGGTCACGCACTCGTATCTTCTGTTGAAGAAGCAATGTTTTTTCATAATATTGCAAGGCATAGCCAGACTAACTTTGAGATTAAAGGCGGCAATCCTCTCACTGAGAATTATTCGGTATTGCGTCCTGAAGTAATGGATGGAGCCGATGGCAGACCGATCGCCCAGAAGAATACGCGCTTTTTGCAAAAGTTATTGGAATTTGATGCCGTAATCATTGCAGGTCAAGCCAAGAGCCATTGCGTAGCATGGACAATTCAAGATCTGCTTAGCGAAATCCTTGCTCACGATCCTAAACTTGCGAAGAAGGTCTATCTACTTGAAGATTGCACTTCGCCTGTGGTCGTTCCCAATATTGTGGACTACACCGATCAAGCTGATACTGCGTTTCAACGCTTCGCAGATGCAGGTATGCACTTGCTGAAATCCACGACTGCGATGGAATCTTGGGCAGATCTCAATCTTGCTTAAAGCGATATCTAACAAGAGGTTAATCTTATGATGAGTATCAATTTGGACTATGAAACAGAAAAATATCTAGTGGCAATCCTTGCGAAAGAAAATACTACCAGTTCGGAATTGATTGAACGTTTGCTCAGAGAATATTTGGAATCCATTCAACCCAAGAAAGGATTTTTTGAGCGCCTGTTATCTAGCTAAAATCTAATTATGAGGTGTAGTCTATGAACGCTTTGCTCTCTTTTTATCGTGGTGAATCGGCTAATCCTGAAGGACGCAAACTCGAAGATATTTGGATTTGGCAGCGCGATCGCCTTGAAAATGTGCATAACTACATTCAATGGCTATTTCCCCTTCCCGAACCGAGCAAATTTAGCGCTAATGCTCCTATCCTTGATGAATCTGTAATTGCCGCATTTCTTGCTGACAAAGAACTTCGCAAAAATTTGTATCGTTCCTTCAAGTTATTACTTGATTTTTATGGTTTACAATGCGTCACTTCTCAAGAGTTAGGAGTACAAATTACCAAAGCAGCCAACTTTGATTCACGCCGACAATATTGGCTCCGCCCAATGAACCATAACCATCTGAGAATTACCCGTATTCTCCGCAGTCTTTCCCTTTTAGGTTTAAAAGCCTATGCCAAAGCATTCCTAGCCTGTTTGCAAGAACTCTATCGAGAAAATCCTAAAGCGATCGATCCCAAGACAATGGAATTTTGGACAAAAGCAGTTTAAAAAAGGAAAAAGGAAAAAGGGGAAAGGGGAAATTCCCCTAATTGTCAATCAGCTAAGAGCTAAAAACTAAAAGCTAAAAGCCAATCACCAATTACCAATCACCAATCACCATGACAAACATCAACGACCTCTTCCAATCTGCATTAGATGACGGAACCCTTTCCAATGAATCTTTGCAAGCATTGACAGTTTATGACCTCGGCGCACAAATCCAAGCTGGGCTTGGCATCCGTGTTGATGATGTCATGTCTAGCGAAGTCATGCTAGTGACGATTATGCCCGATGATTCTGGTTCGATTCAATATGCTGGAAATGCTCAAGCAGTGCGCGGCGGACATAATTCTGTTATTGATGCGCTGACTTCTTCGCAGCAACAGGATAATATTCTCATTTACAATCGTTATTTGAATGGAACTATTCTCTATCCCTACTGCCCGATCACACGGGCAATCAGGATGGACACTAAAAACTACTATCCGAATAAAGGTACACCTCTTTACGAGCAGACAGTGGTACTATTAGGTACGGTATTAGCGAAAGCGCAGGAATTTTCGGATAATGGTGTGCCAGTGCGTACCGTGACTCTGATTATCACCGATGGTGATGATTGCAGTTCAACCAGACATTCAGCGAAAGATGTGGCAGCGATCGCCCATGATATGTTGCGGATGGAGAATCACATTATTGCGGCAATGGGTATTGATGATGGTTCTACTAATTTCCGACAAGTATTTAAAGAAATGGGAATTCGTGATGAATGGATTCTTACTCCTGCCAATAGTGATGCTGAAATCAGAAAAGCCTTTCAAGTCTTTTCGCAGTCGGCAATGCGAGCTAGTCAGAGTGCTGCTAATTTCAATTCTCTTGGAGGATTTGGTGGTTGACTTCGACTTCGCTCAGTCAGCGCTAACTGAGCGAGGTCGAAGTTAATCAATTTCGTTGGCGAATACTGTTGCGATCGCCTGTTTCGCATCGGTGCGAAATTCTTGGACATTCACCCGACTGAGGAACCATACTGCAAGAATCATCACTGAGGCTTCGCAAACAAACACAAAACTATAGGCTAAGGTGCTGGAATCACTAAAGATTTTTTTGCCAATATCCAGCACTACGCCGCCTGTGACTGTCGCTAGTCCTCTAGCGATCGCCTGAGATAATCCCCAAGCGCCAACGAAGGTTCCCGCTGTTTCGGCGGCTGTCAGGTCAAGCATGAGACTCAATGCGCCCGAAGTTGTAATCCCTGAAGCAAAGCCAAATAGAGTGAGGGAAGCTTGTAAAGCCCATGTCTTTTGGATAAAGCCAGATACTAATAATAGAGCGCAGCTTGCAGCAACGAGATAGCATCCTAATCTCGTAGATTTCTCTTTACCGAGTTTGGGAACAATTAAAAATCCTGAGGAACTTAGACCAATCAAAGTACCCGTTCCGAAGGCGGCATTAAGTTGAGTTGTCGCGCAAATACTCATACCGAATACTGCACCGCCAAAGGGTTCCATAATCGCATCTTGCATAAAAATACCAATGGTCATCATCAGCAAGAAGGAGAAGAATAATCCCGTTTGTTTGCTGGCAGTCAAAACCTGTAAAGCTTTGCCAAGACTGAGTTTATCCTCAGTTGCAGTTGTTCCATTAAGAATATGATTTTGAGCAACCCGTAATTTGTAACGGGAATATTTTTGTTCAATGCCATAGGTCGCAGCAAAGGAAAGAGCGACCACTGCGGTCGGAATAATCACAAATACGGTATTAATTGCTTTTTGGAGTTGGGCAAGGCGATCGCCATTAGCATAAATTGAAATTTCGTTGGGCGGCGCACCTGTGCAGGGCAAGAGTTTTGAGACTGCGATCGCCCCAATTACGATTCCCACCATCAGCATCGACCAGACGATACCCACTAATTTGGAGCGTTCCTCTTCATCAGAGATATCCACTAACAGAGCTGCAAAGGGAGTGGAACTAAAACTAATTGCCATGCCATAGATGGCAAACATTGCACCTAAAGCGATCGCCCATCCATAGGTCATGCCATTCCAGCCAATCTCATGGACACTGCGCCCTAATTGCCACATCACCTGTGTAGTCCAAAAGGCAATTATCGCGAACACCACCGCCCCAATCCAAACATAGCCCGATCGATGGGTTCCAAAAATAGTTTTAGCATCGGAAGTTTGTCCAAACCAAACGCGAGCTGGCGAAACAAACAGAGGCATAGCAATAAAGGCAGCAGCAAGGGTAGCGGGAATCGTTAATTCATTAATCATCAGCCGATTGAGTAACCCTGCAATCAGCAAAGACATAATTCCCAAACCCATCTGAAATAGCCCAATCCGAAACATTTGGAGTAACGGTAGTTTTGGTGGTCTTACCTCTAAATCTACATCAGCGATATCTACTTGGTTATTCATGGTTGGATATCTTGCCAGCTTGAAATAAAAATTTAATAAAAAAGCTATTATCTCAAACTTCCGCAGAATTGCGCTAGGCGATCACGAAACCATTATCTAGACTCTAACCGATGCTAATAGCTGATTGTCCTATGTGCTTTGGGGATAAACCGATGAACTCTGTTATAAGAAACTCCCATTTTTGTATAGCTCTAACTCTTGTTCTTTGCTTGAGCAACCAGATCAATACATCTGTCTATGCGGGTGAAGTACCTAATGGTGTATTTAATAAGCAGGTTAAACAGGAATCCATTAAACAAAATGTTAATGCCCAGCTATTAATTGCGGCGCAGAATGGAAAGACTGCTGAGGTGCGATCGCTAATTTCCCAAGCCACCGATGTGAATGTTCGTGATGAATATGGCTGGACACCAATATTATGGGCAGCGATGAATGGACATACCGATGTGGTGCGAGTTTTGCTAGCTGCGGGCGCAAATCCGAATACACGCAACAAGTATGGCTGGACTCCCCTCATGTGGGCAGCAGGACAAGGCTATGGCGAAATTGTGCGATCGCTAATTGCCTCAGGCGCAAGACTAAACGCTCAAGATCGCAATGGCTGGACAGCAATCATGTGGGCATGGGATGGCAAGCAAGAGGAAACCGTAGCAATTTTACGAAGCGCTACCCGTGAATAAAAAAGAGGGCTTTGCCCTCTTTTTTATACTTTTCGTAAAACGAATAAATTTCCTTCGTTACCGCGACCGATTCGTAAATCTTGATCGATATAAGTTGTTTCCAGCCAGCCCTTTTGATCTTCGCGCTTGATTTTGAAATCGATCGCTAATAATTTCTTGGGCGATCGCAAAGTATCAATAAAGCTATTCACATCCTGATAGCCCACTAAAGTTTGAGAACCAGCTACTAATCGCTCAAAATTTACCTTAACCCGTTTCTCATTTACTACAGAGAAATTGGCACAGACACTTACTAATCCGCCCAATAGTGGCAAACCCTTAATTTCCGCAACATTAAAGATCTTGCCTTCAGCTACACGCAAGCACTGATAAATATTGCCTAGTTTATAAAGCGGGAAGCGATCGATCCCTAACAACTCTTGGCTGGTCGTAAATAGCAACAACCAATTCCCATCTAACAATTCAGGGCTTTGGGTTGGTGCAGGCGTGGGGTTTAACTCTTCAAGATAGGCAACCGCTGAAAAAATTGCTTTGCGCTGATCCTCAGTCATACTCAAACCGCGATTCACAGGGGCGATCGCATTGAGGAGATTTGCTTTGCGAGTAGTACTAGTCATATGCCTATTCTACAAAAAAAGAGATATCGCTTAGCGATATCTCTTTTTTTATGATAAATAACGACAAGTCGTTGATTATCCTTGACGAGCTTTGAACTTTGGGTTTGTCTTACAAATGACATATATTCTGCCGCGACGACGTACAACTTTGCAGTCCTTATGGCGAGTTTTTGCCGATCTGAGGGAGCTAACAACTTTCATGGATTAATCCCTAACGTTTACTTATGATGAAAATTTTTCACACGGCTTACAATTCTAACATGATTTTGGGCACAAGTCCGAAACCCTAATTTTAGGGAGATGCTTCTCACGCATTCAATTAAGTAGCTAGGCGTAATAAAAAAACAGAACCAAAATCTGTGGCGCACGCTGCGCGTGCGCCACAGATTTTTGGGTTTTATATTTAATTGCCCCAGCTACTTATGAGGTTTAAAGTGTGCATTTATCCAATCCAATGCTATGCTTGCAGCATAAATTTGCCCAACCTCAATATTAAATTTTATTCTTGTAATGCTGCATCCAACTGCCATTCCTTACTTGGTCGCCTTTGCAGTATCTGCGATCGTGGTGTGGCTGAGTACGCCGATTATTCGCTATTTCGGACTCAAAGCAGGATTAGTAGACAAGCCTAACCATCGCAAGATGCATACAACGCCTGTAGTGCGTGTTGGCGGCGTAGCGATTTTTATAGGAAGCGTTACCGCTCTATTATTGGTTTGGGCTGGCGGATATTTTGGGATCTTGCCACAAACTAGAGAATACGAAGTTTGGGGTGTCACGATTGGTGGCGCAGCCTTTTTCTTAATTGGTTTTGCAGATGATTTATTTAACCTGCCACCATTACCGCGCTTAATTGCTCAGTTAGCCGTATCCGCTGCCGCTTGGCGTGTTGGCGTGCGTATTGACTTTATCTCAATACCATTTTTGGGAATTATCAAGTTTGGTTGGTTTAGCTTACCGATCACGATGGTGTGGCTATCGGGCATGGCAAATGCGATCAATTGGTTGGATGGTTTGGATGGACTTGCCGCTGGTGTAACCACGATCGCTGCTGCCGTAATTTTAATCACCAGTCTATTTATGAATCAACCTGCGGCGGCTTTGATTGCGGCGGCGCTTGCGGGTGGATGTTTAGGATTTTTGCGCTATAACTTCAAACCCAAAAGTTCGGCGGAAATTTTCATGGGGGATGGCGGCGCGTACTTTTTGGGCTTTACTCTCGCGGGGGTCAGTGTGATTGGTTTAGTCAAGGCTGTGGCAACGGTTGCCCTAATTATGCCCTACATGATTCTGGCTGTGCCAATTGTGGATGCGACGGCAGTAATTTTGCAGCGTATTGGTAGAGGTGAGTCACCAATGACGGCAGGTAAGCAGCATTTGCATCATCGCCTAGTTCAGGCAGGTGTATCAAAGCGTCTCACAGTCCTATTTATTTATGCGCTGACTCTCTGGGTGGGCAGTATTGCGATGGCGGTGTCGGGAATGCCTGCGGGCGGAACCTATGCAGCGATTAGTACTTTGTTGATGGTCTATGCTTGTTGGAAGGTGTGGCAAAGAATTAGAGCTAAGGAATTGCGATCGCAACAAGAGAAATCCGCTCAATCTGCTCAAGCCTCTCAACTGAGTGAGCACTAAAATAAAGCTAGAATAAAGCTAAAATAAAAGAGAGTCACTGCTTAGCCGTGACTCTCTTTTTTAAGATTGGCTCAAGTGATGACTAGCACTAATAAAAAATCCTTCAGTGAGAGGGATATTTGCACTAAATTCATTACGCCAGCTTTGCAGAAAGCGGGATGGGACTTGCTCGAACAAATTCGCGAAGAGGTGACACTGACTCAGGGGCGGGTATTTGTGCGCGGCAAGGGGATGACCATGCGTGGCGATCGCAAAAGAGCGGATTATCTCCTTTCTTACAAACATAATTTGCCCTTGGCTGTGATTGAGGCAAAGGATAATAACCATTCTGTGGGGGCGGGAATGCAACAGGCGATCGCGACGGGAGCCTTGATCGATGTGCCATTTGTGTATTCATCGAATGGGGATGCTTTTTTAGAGCGCGATCTGAGTAATCCTGAACGAGTTACGGAGAGGGAAATTGCGCTAGATGCTTTTCCTTCGCCAGAGGAGTTGTGGTTGCGCTATTGTGTGGCTAAGGGGATTACGAACGAACTTCAGCCATTGGTGGAGCAGAGTTATTATCCCAGTGCCGATCGCCGACAGGCGCGATATTACCAGACGATCGCGATTAATCGCACGGTGGAAGCGATCGCTAAGGGACAGAAGCGAATTTTGTTAGTCATGGCAACGGGAACGGGTAAAACTTATACGGCTTTTCAGATTATTTGGCGATTGTGGAAAGGCAAGAAGGCAAAGCGGATTTTGTTTTTAGCCGATCGCAATATTTTGATCGACCAAAGCAAAAATAATGACTTTCAGCCCTTTGGTGGCGCGATGACCAAAATCAAAAAGCGGCAAATCGATAAGTCCTACGAGATTTATTTGGCGCTATATCAGGCGATTACGGGTAATGAAGAAGACAAGAATATTTATAAACAATTTGCGCGGGATTTTTTCGATCTGATCGTGATTGATGAATGTCATCGGGGTAGTGCGGCGGAAGATTCGGCATGGCGGGAGGTGTTGGAATATTTTTCTAGTGCGACGCAGATCGGCTTGACGGCTACGCCCAAGGAGACGGAGGATGTCTCGAATATCGATTATTTTGGCGAACCGATTTACACCTATTCGCTGAAACAGGGCATTGATGATGGCTTTCTTGCGCCCTATAAGGTGATCAAGATTGATTTGGATCGGGATTTGGATGGATGGCGACCCAAATTAGGACAGCGTGATAAGTATGGCAACTTGATCGAGGATCGGGTTTACAACCAGAGGGATTTTGATAAAACTTTAGTGCTGGAGGAGCGCACGCTGTTAGTGGCGCAATTGGTGACGGACTATCTCAAATCCACTGATCCCTATGCCAAGACGATCGTATTTTGTGAAGATATTGACCATGCGGAACGGATGCGACAGGCGCTAGTGAATGCCAATGGCGATCGCGTCAAGGAAAATGCCAAGTATGTAATGCGAATTACGGGGGATAACGATGAGGGTAAAGCACAGCTAGATAATTTCATCGATCCTGAACAGCGCTATCCCGTAATAGTGACGACTTCGGAGCTTTTGACGACGGGTGTAGATGCGAAGACTTGCAAATTGATTGTGCTAGATCAGCGCATTCAGTCGATGACGAAGTTTAAGCAAATCGTGGGCAGGGGAACTCGCATCGATGAGGAACATAACAAGCTGTTCTTCACGATTATGGATTTCAAAAAAGCGACAACGCTATTTGCCGATCCTGAGTTTGATGGCGATCCTGTGCAGATTTATGAACCACAGCCCGATCAGCCTGTTTCGCCGCCTGAGCCTGTGAACTATGACGATGATGATTTTGCCGAAAATCAGCGTGTTTCCGAAAGGCGCGATCGCTATGTGGTGGCGGGCGAATCGGTGGATGTGGTGGCGATCCGCGAGCAGTATTTGGGTAAGGATGGCAAATTATTAACTGAGGCGATTCGGCTCAAGGCTTCGCAAGCGATTCAAGGTAAATATGGCACGATCGCTTCCTTTTTGCGACGTTGGCAAGAACTGGAACGCAAAGGGGCGATCGCTACGGAATTAGAGGAGCTAGGAATATCGGTAGCGATGCTCGAAAATGAGGTGGGTCAAGAGTTTGACCTATTTGATTTGATCTGTCATGTTGCCTTTGACCAGCCGCCACTAACTCGCCGCGAACGGGCTGCCCAAGTGCGAACCCAAATGCAAAAGCAAAACTATTTTGCGAAGTATGGCGATCGCGCAAGGCAAGTTTTGGAAAAGCTCTTAGAGAAATATGCAGATTCTGGAATTGAGGAGATTGAGAAGCTCGACCTGCTGAAAGTGCCACCATTTACGGAGTTTGGTAAACAGTTGGAAATTGTGCGACTATTTGGTGGTAAGCAGGGATATTTTCAGGCGATCGCTGATTTAGAAAATGCTTTGTATCAGGAGGTTAGTTAATTCACAATGTCTATAAGTACTACTGTTAAAGCAATTCAAGACATCATGCGGAAGGATGCGGGTGTGGATGGGGACGCACAGCGCTTGAGTCAGTTGGTGTGGATGATCTTTTTGAAGGTGTTTGATGCGCGAGAAGAAGAATTGGAACTGGATGATGATTATAAATCGCCGATTCCTGAAGCTTTGCGTTGGCGGACTTGGGCGATCACTGAGGATGGGATTACGGGCAGTGAATTATTAGATTTTATTGATCGCCAGTTGTTTCCGACCTTGAAGGGGTTAGTGGCGAAGGCGGATGAACGGGGGCGCATGGTGGGGCGTGTGTTTGAGGATGCCAATAACTATATGAAAAATGGCACGCTGATCCGTCAGGTGATCAATAAACTGAATGCGATCGATTTTAATAAGCAGCAGGATCGGCATCAGTTTGGTGATATTTACGAAAAGTTATTAAAGGATTTGCAGGGGGCTGGTAATGCGGGTGAATACTATACGCCCCGTGCAGTGACGCAATTTATTGTGGATATGGTGAATCCCAAGTTGGGCGAGGTGGTGCTCGATCCTGCCTGTGGAACAGGTGGCTTTTTGACCTGTGCCTTGGAGCATTTACGCCAGCAGTCACAATCGGCGGAGGATGTGGTGACTTTGCGCGAGACGGTGCGCGGTGTGGAGAAAAAGCCTCTGCCCTATCACCTTTGCATTACCAATTTGATTTTGCATGATCTCGATTTGCCAAGATTAGAGCATGACAATACGCTATCCCGTCCGTTGCGCGATTACAGCAATCGCGATCGCGTGGATATCATTATCACTAATCCACCCTTTGGCGGTATGGAGGAGGATGGGATTGAGAGCAATTTCCCTACGGCATTGCGAACTCGCGAGACTGCGGATTTGTTTTTGGTGTTGATTATGCATTTGCTCAAGGATGGCGGACGTGGGGCGGTGGTGCTGCCCGATGGCACCCTCTTTGGTGAGGGTGTGAAGACAAGGATTAAGGAGAAGTTGCTGGAGGATTGCAATTTACATACGATCGTCCGCTTGCCGAATGGGGTATTTAATCCCTATACGGGCATTAAGACAAATTTGCTATTTTTTACGAAGGGTGAGCCGACTAAGGAGATTTGGTATTATGAGCATCCCTATCCGTTGGGTGTGAAGTCCTATAACAAAACGAAGCCGATTCATATTAGTGAGTTCGATCGCGAAAAGTCTTGGTGGGGCGATCGCGTGGAAAATGAGCTTGCTTGGCGAGTAAGTATTGAGGAGATTCGGGCAAATAATTACAATCTCGATATCAAGAATCCCCATGAGGCGGAGGTTAATCATGTGGATTTTGAGGATCTGTTGGCGGATTATGCGTCGTTGATGGCGGGTTTGAGTGAGACGAGAAATGCGTTGAAACAGGAGCTTATGGAGTCATTAAGTTAGCGGTTGGTGTAGATTGATCTGACGGAGTACTATAGCTAGGAGGTGGATAAATAAAGCATTATGAAAAATACTCGTTACATAACTGCAACTGTTTTAGATGGCAATCGCCTTGAGATTGAAACACCTGATTTACCGATTGGGCAAACGATTGAGGTGATTCTAGTAATTCCTGAAACTTTACAGGCTTCTCTTACGCTGAGCGATCGCTATGCTTTTTTGAAACTGCCGATCGCTGAGCGTCAAAAGGTTTTGAGTATGCAGGCTGAGGCGATGATAGAGCATTATGAAAATAATACTGAATGGAAAGATCTGATGACGGGTGACATTGTTGAATATTCAGAGCCCTGAGGGACAAAGCATTTCCGCAGAAATTGATAAATTCTAAGATAATTTTAATTTGGCAATGCTTTACCCAAATCTCGCTTTTTGGGTGAGATTAAATTGGTAAGTGCCTTAGCCGATAACGTTCGTCAGAGACTACGATTACGGCTCCTGTAATTAATTCTTCAGAACAGCTTTCTAGAATGGTTTGCAATCGTTTAAGTACAAACTGTGGAGATGTATTTTTGAGGCGAAAGATAATGACACTGGGTAGATCTGCCTGACTAATTGCCATTAATTCACCAAAATCAAGGTCAAAAGTTAGGATGATTCGATTTTCTAATCTTGCTTTCTCAACAATTAAAGGATCGGGTAAACGTTGCAATTCCTCATCTCTAAGGTGTTTTGCGTCAAAGCCCATTTGACAAAGAGCTTTGACAACTGTTTGTGAAACTCCCATGTCTGCCAGAATTTTCATGCACTGATTCCAGCAAAACTACGAACTTCTTCATCGGCTAAAAACGCGGCATATAAAAGACTTGCTTTGATGTCTTCTACCTCAAGATCGGGATATTCGTTTAAGATTTCCATTGTTGTTAACCCGTTAGCAATTAGGCTGAGAACTAGTGAAACTGTAATTCGCATTCCTCGAATACAGGCTCTACCGCCCATGATCTGTGAGTTGAAGGTAATCCGATCGCTGAACTTTTGCATGACTTTAGCTGGTTAGCAATTTGTAAAGTTTGCTAATGATAAAATAGCATTTTAAGCATGACATTGATGCGATCGCGTCTTGTGGATAAGCTTGACCAGTCTAAGAACCGAAGTAATTTTTTACCTAAGACAGGAAAACTATAAAATGCACAGATCCCCGACTTTTTCTTTGCTTGGTAAAGATAATCTATGATTGTGTAGAAAAAGTCGGGGATCTCAATCTCTGCTTTTTGAATTGGTTAATGCTTGGTTACTGAATGGATATCGCTGATACTTTTTTTAAACAATTTGAGATTCTTGCGGATGCGCCTAATGCTGTGCCGAAGTTACGTGAGTTGATTTTGCAGTTGGCTGTGCGCGGTAAGCTTGTCTCTCAAGATCCAAATGATGAACCTGCTTCTGTTTTGTTAGAGAAGATTCAAAATCAAAAGAAAGATGTAGTTATAAAAAAATCAAAACAACCAGATGAGGAGAATTACAGTTTGGGTAATTTACCTGATAGTTGGATGTGGTCAAACTTATACAGTATAGGAATTATTAACCCTCGAAATAATTTTTTAGACGAAGAAAGCGCTTCATTTATCCCAATGAATTTAGTTCCTCAAACTTTAGGAGGAAAGCTTAGATGGGATGTGAAAAAGTGGGGTGATATTAAGAAAGGATTTACACACTTTGCTGATGGAGATGTAGTTTTAGCTAAGATAACTCCTTGTTTCCAAAATGGGAAAGCGGCTGTAATGCGCGGTTTAGAAAATGGGATAGGAGCAGGTACAACTGAGCTATTAGTTTTTAGACCTACTAAAGATTTAATTTGTCCTGAATATGTACTAATTCACTTTAAATCACCAATATTTGTTGACAATGCTATTCCTAGACTGACTGGTACAGCAGGACAAAAAAGAGTTCCTACTGACTATTTTGTTTATAGTCCATTCCCACTTCCTCCGCTTAATGAACAGAAGAGGATTGTGGAGAAGGTTGATAAATTGATGGAGTGGTGCGATCGCTTAGAAAAGCAACAGCAACAACGCCGCGAAACCTGCATAAACCTCAATCGTGTCGCTTTAACCCAACTAACCACTGCAAAAACTACTGACGAATTTAGCGATCGCTGGCAAAAAGTCCACGACAATTTCGACCTGCTCTACAGTCTCCCCGAAAATGTCTCCCAACTCCGCCAATCAATTCTCCAATTAGCCGTAATGGGCAAACTAGTCAAACAAGATTCAAATGATGAATCTGCTCTTTCTATGCTTAAAAAGCAAAATCCAAAAATAGATAAGAATAATTATTTTTTTTCTATCCCTCAAAACTGGATACTAGCAAAATTGGAAGATTTAGGTGATTTCATAGGTGGAGGAACTCCATCAAAATCAAATCTTGAATTTTGGAATGGAGATATACCTTGGATTAGCCCAAGAGATATGAAAAAAGATTATTTGTATAGCGGATTGCATTTTATTACTACAGAAGCGCTTAAAGAATCTACGGCACAGATAATTCCAAAATCTTCTTTACTTATAGTTGTTAGAGGCATGATTCTAGCGCATTCATTTCCAGTAGCAATATCAATGCAACCACTATCTATAAATCAAGACATGAAAGCTCTCAAACTATCTAATAATGAGGCTGCTGAATATTTATTGATAGCTTGTAAAGCTCTAAAGTGCTATTTTCTTGCTAAAGTTGCAAGATCCTCACATGGCACTTGTAAGCTAGATTCAAGAGATTTAACTCAGTTTCTTGTTCCTATTCCTCCACTCAAAGAACAAAAACGCATAGTTGCGAAAGTTGAGGAAATGATGAGACTTTGTGATGGATTGGAAGCAAAGCTCAAGGATGCAGAAACAAATCGGCAAAAACTACTAGAATCAGTTATCCGTCAGGTCTTGAGCCAAATTTGAAACCAGCCAAATCGATATGTATAGATATAATATTTATAAGCTCATTACAAGCACAAGCAAATGACTTGGACAGATGAAAGGCTCGATCGCTTTGCCGAAAAAGTAGACACTTTAATTGATGGCATGAATCAGCAAGGAACACGCATAGACAGCCTTGTTAGGTCAATAGATCAACTCATACAAGCTTTTTACCTAGAAATCCCCACACTCAAAGCCGAGATTAATAGTGCCGTCGAAGAAGCAAGGGAAACCAGAGAAGTCCTTGATGCCAAATTTGATCGCATTTCCGCAACAGTCGAACGTCAAGCGATCATATCCGAACAACAAGCAGTAGCAGCCACCCAACAAGCCGAAAGCATCCGACTACTCATCGACATGCTCAATCGCAAACAAGCCTAAACTTTTATCTTTTTAAGTAGCTAAAAAACAAAACCTGTGGCGCACGCTGCGTGTGCGCCACAGGTTTTGTTTTTTAATAGTACTTACTACTTACCCTTTACTTTAAAACCAGACGTACACGGAATCCCCAAAAAGGACTAGGGGGCATTGACAACAGTATTAAAAGCATCTGTATACCACTGGTTAAAGTTTCCAGCACATTCAGGGTGATTTAGATAATCCTGTGATGATGCCAATTCAGCTAATTTATCTTGTAATGCTGTTTCTAGATTCCAACCAACAGATTTAAAGTAGGTTGCATCATTGGTTCCCCAAGTGGTGTACTGCTCTTGATAAGTCGTACAGTCAAAGGAATATGCACAGCTACCATCATCAATAGTTGCAAGAGGGTTGTAATTTAGAGCGTTTGGATCGGTACAACCATAGAAATCTGTTGATGGACTGCAATCATAAAGCTGCACAGATTTGAAAGAGCGATCGCTACCACACCCGCCAAATTCAACCACAGATACATCAACCAAACCGCCTGAATCGAAAAGCTGTACAGATTTGGATGAGCGATCGCTACCACACCCCGTAAACTCAACCACAGATACATCAATAGACTGACAATCAAAACTACAGCTACCATCATCAACGGTTGCATCAGGGTTGTAATTAGTCGCATTTGGATTAGTACACCCATAGACAGGGTAAATACAACTCCCGTCATTAATATTCGCGTTAGGGTTGTAATTAGTTGCTAAAGGATCGGTACATCCGTAATGAGGACAAAGCGGATCATCAGGAAAAAGAGAGCAAAACTCAGGAGGAGGAGGAGGAGGGGGGATTGGAGTGCAAGGGGGAATGAAATAGGAGGGTAGTGTACCCTTCTGAACTCTTACCCCGTTGACTGTGTTATATGAATCGGTTGTATCAGTTTCTTTTATTATTTCGACGGATGGCGAATTAGTCCAAAAACCCTGACCGTCAGCATATCCCGCTATTGGTGGTGTTACAAACTTAGTCCCATTAAGTTCCGTGACGACAAACTCAGTTTCAAAAACAAAGACGTTGTTATATAGAATCACCTGCCCCAAGTAATTCTTTTTGATAATTCCGAAATCATTAGCAGCTCTTTCTCTGGTATAACCTGCGGGGCATTTATCAAACAGCTTAGGCGGCGAGGGTGGCGGAGGTGGAGTATCGGGGGGACATGGTGAGCATTCGCAGTTCTCATACCACTTTTGATAAAGCCAAAACCCAACAATTTTATCTAGGATTTTTGTTGAATTTCCCTGCAAAATATCATTTGCAGTAAAAAAGTAATTGAGAATGGGAACTAATTCCGCTATGAACTGAAACACATCCTGATAAGTGATGTCATCAGGCAAAGGGGGCGGGTTTTTGGCGCAAAACTGACTAACATCAATTTGCCCCGTTATTTCATCGATAACGATTTCAAAACCCTTTTTAGCAACCTTTTTGAGAATATCGCCAAACACCTGATCAGCATTTTGTAAATCAGGATTAAGTGAAGCTACTTTTTTAATAGCGGCTGGAACTACATCCAACAATCGACACAGATTACCCTCTAATCCAAAGAGAGCGCAAAGCACACCTATATCAACGGGATTAATAAAATCTACAGCCCCGCTTTGTTTCTGAGAGCCACACTGACAAGTCATATTGACCTCATAAATTTGACTGTCGCGGTAACTTGATTGCTAAGGTATAGAGAACCGTAGCGACGATAAACACCTGATAAATCCGATAAATCAAACCATTGACTTTTATATTCAACTTTCTTGTCAGAATTCCAGTAAACATTATCGGAACCTTCTGTTTTAAATCCCGTACTAAGAGTTCCTAAAAGTGAGTAGTATTTCTCTAGATTGCTATCACTGCTATTAAATCTTTTACCGTACCAATCAGGAATATTAGCCGCAATAATTACCAAGCTTTCGGCATCATAAGGTATTTGAAAACTCGCTGAAGCGCTTAAAGATATCGTGCCGTATAAATATTGTTTTTTCCTATTTAGCCGTTTTTTAATTTCTTCTAAAAGAATCTCTTTGAGGAAATCAATAATCAAGCTTGCAATGAACTTAACGGGTGCTTTATAACCAACCAAAATAGCAATTAACTTAGGTAGCCAAACTAAAGCACCGCCGTTAGGATAGGGAATAATACTGTTGTCGCCTAACGCTTGCACATACTCATTTTCAATGCTTTGAATAACCGTAAATGTTGCGCTAATCGCTTCATTTACTTCTTGTTGAGCTTGTGATATTTCTTGTAGAGAATCTGGATTATCAAGCTGTATTGATGGCGGATTCCAACTGTTATCTAAAATGGTTACATTGTATAAAACTGATGATTGAGCATCACTACCAAGATTGCAGAATTTATCATAAATATCTGCAATCTTAGAGTAAATATCTTGGAGTGTTTCAAGCTGTGACATCAGTAAACTACATCTCTATCCCAGAATTTTCTGAGTACCAACGTTCATCAATAGTGCTGTAATGCTTTTCCTGGATAGGTTGGGTTAACAATCCTCTTAGGCGTTCGGTTTCCTCTTCGCCTAGTACTTTGCGTTGGAGCTGTGCAACGCGCTCATCGACTCTGACATAGAACTTAGAAAGCTCATCAAGTCTATGATCGTGGGCTGAAAGTGTATCAGAAACAGAATCAAATTCTGTTTCCAACTTTTTACCTAAATTATTAGTATCTTTTTCCAGTGCTGCTAGTCTTGCGTCACGCTCACCGAAGGCGTAGACAACACTCAAGACAGCGATCGCAAATGTTGCGATCGCTATTAAATCTTGAATGGGCATATCTACACCTTAACTTCGTTGACTTTCTGGATGATTCTGTATTCAGCGCTTGCTGTGCCATCCCAACTATGATTGATCGTCATGGTTGTGAATGGCTGAACTAGACCGCCTAAAGGGTCGTATTCTTGCAATTGCTGAAATTGTTCAAGAGTCAGAATTGGCACTTCTAAACGCCGTTTTAGTTTGGTTCCAAAACACGCTGAACTTGTACCATTTGTAATCAATTCCAGAACAACATGACGGGGATGAATCCCATACTCATTTTTATTCTTATTGAGTTTGATATGTGCAGGAATCCTTGGAGCGCTAACATTTTGCGTCTCATTGATTTTTGCCGCCGATGTCCCAACATTGTAAGTATCCAAACTTACTTTCATTAAAGCGGCGATACCTAACACACCATTGCCATCTTTGAGTTCAACCTCATAGGCAAAATCTTGTTTTTGAATGCCTCTAGCCATTTTGCTTTATCTCTGTCTACTAATTTATTTACTTACTTTTTACAAACTTGTTAATGCTAACGCATTTGTTCACTGACGATACTGCCTACAATCCATTGACGACCGTTAACAGTTATCTCAGAGCCTGCAGGTGGTGTGGTTGCAGGATCGAGAACGATTACGCGCTTTGTAGTCTGTGAAGGTGGCAATAAACAGCCTGTGCTTGCTGCCGTAGACTTCAAAGTTAAAATGCAATGTCTAGGTTTACAGCCAACAGCCTTAGCATTTTTGGAAAATTCAAAAGTAATATTTTCGGTCGGTGTGCCCGTTGGCGCTGCGCCTCTAACGCTTGCCAGTTCAGCACTATCATCTGTACGAGCATAGAAAATATTGCCTTTATCGGTCTTATATTTATATCTACTGGTTCCGCTTGCCATAGTTATTTAGGGGCTATCGTTTTGGTACGTGTCGATGAGCTTGGCGGTATATTTGGCGCGTTCAGCCTTTCGCTCACCAATTGTAAAAGTCTGCATACTTCCGTCTTGGTAATCTCTTAACTGAATTGTGCTTTGTGAGCCTGTCCATAATGGGGCGGTAACAGATTGGCAGATAATATCCCGTTTAATTGGTCTGGTTGGATGATGAGCAATTACATATCGTGGCTCTATATTTCTGGGTAAATACGGTAAGCCTAGATCTGATGATGTAATAGCTGTGAATCCCGTTCCAGTCGTCAAACAGTTGGATTTATCAAGTCTAAGTAGCCATGAATTTCCTTTGTTATCTGTGTATTTAAAATCTGCTAAACTACCTGCCATTTTTTGGATGTCCTCGCGGCGTTAAATGAAATTAAATTGCACCGCGCCATTGTACTTACCTTGTCAAGTCATGCTGTATTTTTGCCTGTGCAGCTCGGCGGCGCAATTTCGCGGAAATAGATAGAAATGAGAAGATAGCTAAACGGCTGATTGCTATACGGGGAGAGACTTTATAGGTATAGTAAGGGGTGGGTGGTAACTTCTATCTCTCACTTATTTATCATTTCATTCTTTAAGTGAGAGGTTTGAATGGGGAAAAATTGCCGCAATGGTCAAGCTGAAATTTTAGATGATCGGGAATTGGATCGGATTTTTCGCCATCTTATCTCGCGTGAGCATAAATTATTTTTCACCATTGCCAGATACACGGGTGAGCGTTTCGGTGCGATCGCTCAATTGCGGGTTAGTGATGTTTATGACGATCATTGCAAACCACTCCAAGAAATTACTTTTCCCGCGTCGATTCGTAAAGCGTCCCCTGATGGTTCCCGCTCTACGCGCCAAATGATTTGTTATGAGCGTTTGGCTGATGGTCTGGCAGCACAGCGCCCAAAAAGTTGCGATCGCTTCTGGTTGTTTCCATCGTCTATCAAAACTGGTCAGCCTATAACTTGGTCTGCTGCGGATAAGTGGTTACGCGCTGCCGTCGAAAGAGCGGGGCTTGAGCATCGTGGTATTTCTGGGCATAGTCTGCGCCGATCATTCATCACCAAGCTCTATGAGTCTGGTATGGATATTCACGCAATCCAACAAATTACAGGTCATAAGTCGATCTCTGTGCTGCAAAAGTACATCGGCAAAAATCCCGCGAAATTGAAGGAGGCTTTAGGCGCTATCTTTGCCTAGATACTTTTTGCCGATCGCCACACATATTTCTTTGGCACTTTTCCCCCCGGTCCACATGGCTGTAATTTTCTCGGTTTGCTTTTGGGGGATGTGGTGGTGTCGATAAACCCCCTTTGCATCGAGGTAGACATATCGCTGATATTTGTAGAGTTTCCCGTTGCGTCCTTTGGCTTGATAAGTCTCGATTGTCCCGTGTTTTCTAGGGTTTAACTCTGTTTCTGGGATATCTGCCATACCGTCAAATATCCCAGAAACATCTACATCGATGTCATTATTACCAACGCGATCGCCTATCTCAATTTCGATGGGCATCACTGCCTGCGTGTGGTGATCGCTTTTCCCATTTCCCGCCCGTTCCTCTGGTAACTGGTCTAGTCGTATTTTCCCTATGACTTCCGCAAATTTGGCGATCGCTTTTTCTTCTGTGTCTGCCACGGCTATCTTAAATCGTGGCAATATTTCCAGAACGTTCTGGGGTGGTAAGTCTAAAACACTTAGCTGTAAGGCTTCCATACTTTTCTATGGCGGCGCAACGCGCCGCTAGTTTGGGCGATATCCAGTGCGCTTTAAGGTTAATCTGAATTTTTCTGAATTTGATGTTTACCAAAATCATCTGGTAATTCATCCAGTGTTATTCCTAGAGCTTTGCATAAGTCTTTAGTTTGCCTTGGAGAAAGCCTTGGGTGTGCAAGTCCGTTTTCCCATTTATGAATAGTGGTTTTAGACACTCCAAGAATTTTCCCTAATTCTGCCTGAGAAATATTTCTATATCGCCTTAACATAGCTAACTCTGAATCTAAATCATCATTCATATTGTATAACTGAAATTATAATTTGACTAACTACAGTTGACATATGTATAACTAGAGTTATACTAATTACCATGACGAAAAGCGGCGTTTAACTAGAACATAGTTAAACACCGCCCCCGTTAGTATTAAGCCAATTGTCGCAAGTCATATATATCACGGTCTAGAGATTCCCTATCCATTAGGTAGTCGTGATTTTTATGCGACTTGTTTCTTACACCAATCTAAAACCTATATGCCTTACGAAATACCGCCTAACTCTCAAGGTTCGTTTTGTGCTGGTTGCAAAGCTCGGATTTTCTGGGCAAAAACTGAAGCGGGGAAGTGGATACCACTGAACACCGATAAGTCACCACACTTTTCAACCTGTCCCCAATCCAAACGATTTAGAAAACCAAAATGCTAAAAGGTCAACCCATCATGCACCCAATCGGACGTTATTGGAGTTCCCGTACTCACCCTATGCCCGCTAATACTGAAGCATGGATCGAGCGCTTACCGATGGCGCAAAAAATGCAGCTTGCATCTGCACTGATGCAGCAATGCTGCACTGTTTTCCAAAATGCATCAACTCTCTCAATCCTCAAACCTACTATTCAAGGAGATGACGCTTCATGATGTCCGAACCGTTCAAACCATTTTAATCAACGATCGCTCTAGTGCCTTGATCAATTTCATTGATGCTAGCCAATTTACCGAGAGCGAGTTAGTCGATGTTTATCTCGGTATGTGCGATCGCCTAAAGCATCTCATTGAACTCAAACCGACTATGAGTTTTGAGATTCATCAGCCTTCACCAGAACTCACAAATGAGACAGTGAAAGGGCTTATGCAAGACTTAAACACCGATGAAAAATTGTTGTTTGAGGTTGAGCCACTTGAGGCTTATATGATTTTGGGCATGATGCAGGCGGCGATCGTCTCGTTGGGTATACCTGAAAACCTTGAAAAGTTCGGACGGAAGTTTATCAAAGCATTTTGCGATCGCTATCGGATTATGTTCCCTGATGTTGTTAAAACTCTTGAGATGGGTTGGACAACCTGTATGACATCAGAAGAGTTTGACGATCTAATCGATTCTGATGAAAACGAGCTATCTGTTGAAGACTTTCTAGGTAGTGGTGTCTTGATTCGTGTTGGTAATGATTTCCAGATGCCTGATATACCAACTCATTTTCCAGATGACTATGTAGACGACTTTGCCTAGACGACTCAGCAACGGGCGCGGCTTAAACTCCGCGTCGCTTGCTGAGTGTGTCCAAAGCACTCGGCATAGAGAGTCGGTTTATACACGGAATAAAGCCTAAGAGCTTCCACAATTCACAAACCGACTCTCTATTTACCTACAGAATGAATGAAGCCATAAGCGCTTATGGGTGATTCCTAGGTCTAACAAACATAATCACTCGCGACATCATGAATATCATCGGTTTAGACGTTGGTCGTAACAACGTCACTGCCTGCTTGTTGACTGGATATCCAGATCAACCGCTTAAGCATTTCCAAAATATCAAAAAAGACATTATCAAATGTCAAGCTGATTCTATTGGAGTACAGAGATTACTTGATCTAAAACCTGATGGCGTGGTCATGGAGCCTACAGGTATTTGGTATAGCAATTTTTGGAAACACCTTGCCGAATTTCACAAAATCCCGATCTATTGGATTGGTCACGGTGACTTAGCAAATCAACGCGGCGCGTATGGTTTCAAGAACAAAACTGACCCCGAAGACGCTTATTGCTTAGCACTGACTTACTTTGACGATCGCTTTGTCGATGTCCACGGGAAAAAGCGATACCTAGAATTTGAGACAGGTAAAGTCGCTTTGGTTCGTGACTGGTTCTTTGAATGTGAACAGCTTGATAAACTTCTGAACTCATTGATTAATCAATGCCGTCAAAGATTGACTATGGAGTTTCCAGAAATTGCACAGACGGATTCAAGAGTATCCCAGAAATTAGGCTACGCCCCTATGTGGGGATATGTAGCAGGAATTAGAGAATATGCTGCTATCAAGAAACTTTACGAAAAAAGCGCCGCCCGTGCCATTGGTATCGAGATTAGTGAATACACCAAAGAACACGCTAAGAAGATCTGCGAACTGCAAAAACAACTCGATAAAAAAGAGCGTGACCTTGCTCTACTCATGCAATCCGATGAGTTTGCACCATACATCAAAATCTTTAAAAAGTTTGGCTTTGGACTGCGTAACCAAGCCTTGCTACTTTGCCAGTGCTACCCGTTTGAGCGCTTCCTACTCGACGGTAAGCCATGGGTAGATTACGAGGATGGCATCAATAAACAGGGCGTGCCAACATCCCAGAAACGTCACCGATCGCTCAGAAGTTTTCAGCTATTCCTAGGACTTGGATACACTGAAAAACAATCAGGTGATAAGCGGATTAAAGCTCTGGGAGGTTCTGAGGTCACTAGAGCTAGTCTCTATGCTTGGACACTTACCAGCGTCTTACCAGCCCGTCGAGAAACATCATGGCTAGGTAAAAAACTAAATGAGGTTCGCGGGGATGGTTGGACACTCAAGGGTTTAAAAGAATCTAAGATTTCTGGCAAACAAAAAATAATCAGAATCCTGTTCAAAGTAGTTAGAATGCTTTTCTATGAGCTTTGCAAAGAATTGACTTCGTAATTTAAAGCGATCGCAAAAACTGCGATCGCTTTTTTCATGGTTGGAAAATTATCCTAGAATGAATTGTGATAACTTAGAGTACTGCAAACAACATTTTAGAGATATTTTCGGCAACGAGCAAAACTCCACGCTCCTCGAAATGTTGCCCTAGAGATCCCAAAACAAGCTTATTAATATGGCAGACATCACAACCAAACAAATTCAAGAGCTACGTGCCAGAACTGGCGCAGGTATCAAAGACTGTAAAGCAGCCCTCGTCGATTCTGAAGGCGATTTCACCAAAGCAACCGAATACCTCAGACAAAAGGGCTTAGCCTCGGCTGTCAAAAAAGCAAGTCGTGCTGCCACCGAAGGTATCGTTCATAGCTATATCCACTTTGGTAGCCGCATTGGCGTGCTCGTCGAAGTTAACTGCGAAACCGACTTCGTAGCCCGTCGCGAAGAACTCAAAGAACTAGCTGATAGCGTAGCTAAGCAAATTGCTGCTAGCCCTAACGTAGAGTACGTAAGTGTCTCCGACATTCCTGCTAGCTTCGTTGAAAAAGAAAAGCAAATCGAAGCAGGCAAAGACGACCTCGCCAGCAAGCCCGCCGCCATCCGCGACAAAATCGTACTTGGTCGTATCGAAAAGCGCCTCAAAGAATTGTGCCTACTCGATCAGCCATATATTAAAGATCAAAGCATTACCGTTGACGAGTTAGTTAAACAAACTGGCGCAAAACTCAGCGAAAACGTCAAAGTACGTCGCTTTGTCCGCTTTGTAGTCGGTGAAGAAGTCGAATCTGACAATGCAGCCGAAGCACCTGCCGAAGCACCAGCACCAGCACCTGTAGAAGCCGCAGCACCTGCTGAAGCTCCCAAAGAAGAAAAGAAAGACAAAAAAGACGACAAGAAGAAAAAGAAATAAGGTTTGTGATTATTTAGAGGTTGCCATCGGTAAGGGACTTGCTATTAATTAAAGTACCTATGGCTTCGACTACGCTCAGCCAACGTTAGCTGAGCGTAGTCGAAGCTAGATAACTTTGCAGCCTAACCTCTAAATGTCTATGACTGTGTTATGCATTTTTATTGATGTGAACTATGGCGATGCTATTGCGTATTGATCAAGACATTCAAGATATTCAGAAGGCGATCGCCGATGTCATCAGTCGGATCGATACTATTCATCTTGAATATGCTCAAGCGATCGCTCAAGCCGCAAAGCAACAAATATTGCTAGCAACCTTTAATTTCTGCACCCAAAAACGTCCCGAAGCATTTCTGGCGCTCTCCCTATCGGAGCGTCAGAAATTGCAAGAGGCTTTGCGTCAAACGATCCAGTCTCTCAGCGATCAGATGCAAAAAACCTTAGAAGAATGCGATCGCGAAAGTCGTACTAATCAGGAAAGCCTTGATCTCCTACTCAGCAAAAGCCTTAACGAGAGTATGGAGACATTGAACCAGCTTTTCGTGAAGCATAAAATTTTAAGTGTTGATGATAGTCAAGCTAAGGATGACAAATCCGCACAAATTAGTATTCGGCTCACAGAAATTGAGTTTACCGATCGCCAAGTGATGTCTTGTCGCGGTGAGTTGCGGGTCTTGTCAGCAAGGCTAACTCATTTGCACAAGGAACTAGAGAAAAAAAATCAACAAAGAACAATCGCTGAAGCCGAACTCGCATGGCGATCGGCATGGATAGAAGCATAATAAAAAAATGGCTTTAGCCATTTTTTTATTATGCTTGACAGAAAAAAGCTATGACCAAAAATCGTGTAGTTTACCGAGAATTCGGCACACCCGAAGAAGACGATGCCGATAATAATGTGGTTGATTTGCCACCACAACAGCAAAATATTAGAATTCAAGCTACCCGTCGCGGTCGTGGCGGTAAGACCGTAACTGAGGTGACAGGCTTTCAAACTACACCCGAAAATCTCGCTAAGCTCACTAAACAGCTAAAAAATCAATGCGGGGCAGGTGGTACGGCAAAGGACAAAGCGATCGAGATTCAAGGTGATTGCGCTCAGAAAATATTGCAAATCTTGCTAGGTTTAGGCTACAAAGCCAAAGTAAGCGGTGGTAAATGATAAGGAGAGGTCGCGTCTGACTTCTCCTTATTAGCGTTTTAGCCAACCAAAAACCTGATTGGGCGTAAGTTGTAAAGCCATCTCATCTAAAACCGTTAAAGCCATATCTCCTCTAGCCAGTAGTAAAGGCTGATCAGGTACAAAAACCATAATCACCTCTTCTTGGCTATCAATTAACCAACCAAGTTGCGTACCTTCGGCTAAACAATCCTGAATTTTGGCAATTAATTTAGTAACGCTTTTGAAACCATAAGCCAAGAACCCACAAATAGGATCAATTTCTAAACCCTATCATAATCAGTACTTATGAAACTTAACCGATCACTCCCATACTTGACTTAACACGTCAATTAGAGGCTAAGCCAAAAAATACTCCTAACCAATACCTAGTAAAGATTTGGAGGTTTTAGCGCATAGTTAATGACATGGTAGAGCGCTGATCAAAAACTACTAAAAAATATGACCCAAGCCCTCTCTTATAGTAACCATAGAAAAATACTGATGAAGCTAGGTATTTTCATTTAGAGATATCTTTGCAATAATCATAGAAATTTAATTATGGTTTTTTGTAAATAAATAGAGTTTATATGATAAACAACTGGCTGGACACGATCTGGCTGATTCCCTGCTATTCCCTGATAGGAGCGATGCTATCGATCATCTGGTTTCCCGCGATTACCCGCAAAACGGGACCAAGACCAGCAGGCTACGTCAATATCTTGATGACCTTCTTCTCCTTTGTTCATGCGATCGCCGCTTTGACCGTAGCTTGGGGACAGCCAGCATACTCACTATCCTTCCCTTGGCTAGCAGTGGGCGGGCTAAACTTCACCATTGACCTGCAAATTTCTGATCTGAATATTGGCGCGATAGTTTTGATTGCTGGCATCAATCTTCTCGCGCAGATTTATGCAGTGGGCTATATGGAGATGGATTGGGGCTGGGGCAGATTCTTTGCTTTACTCGCACTCTTTGAAGCAGGGATGTGTTCTTTAGTTCTTTGCGACTCCCTCTTTTTTAGCTATGTCGTGCTCGAAATCCTCACACTAGGAACCTACTTGCTGGTTGGTATTTGGTATAACCAATCCCTCGTGGTTACTGGTGCAAGAGATGCCTTTTTAACTAAGCGCGTTGGGGATTTATTCCTGTTAATGGGTGTAGTTAGTTTGCTACCCCTCACTGGTACTTGGAACTTTAGCGAGCTAGCAGAATGGGCAAAGACCACCGATATCAATCCAACGACCATTTCTCTTGTGACCCTTGCCTTGATTGTTGGTCCTATGGGTAAATGCGCCCAATTTCCTCTACATCTTTGGCTCGACGAAGCAATGGAAGGGCCTTTACCTAGCACCATCCTGCGTAATTCCGTAGTTGTTGCAACAGGTGCTTGGATCTTAATCAAACTTCAGCCTCTCATTGCCATATCTCCTTTAACCCAGCAGGTAGTCATCGCCATCGGTGCAGCAACTGCCTTCGGCACGGTCTTAATCTCTATTGCCCAAATTGATATCAAGAGATCGCTATCTTATTTGACCAGTGCATTTATGGGACTAATTTTTATCTCCGTTGGTGTTGATGATATTCACAGTGCCTATACATTGATTTTGTCCCATGCCTTAGCGATCGCACTACTATTTATGGCGATCGGCAGCATTATCTCCAACGTAATTACCCAAGATTTGACTTTAAACGGTGGATTATGGAAGCGCCGTCCCATCACTGCTTTGTGTTTCTTAGTCGGAACTCTTGGCTTGATTGCCTTCCCTCCCTTTGGTGGGTTCTGGGCGATGCTGGATTTGATTTCTGGACTATGGGACAAGAACATCGCTCTTGCCGAACTCTTACTATTAATTAATGGACTGATTGCCTTCAGCTTAATGCGGGTATTTGGACTGATTTGGGGTGGTAAACCCAATCAAATGACCGAAAGATCCGTAGAACCCCTCTGGCTCATTGTTATGCCAATGACAATTATGGCTGGTATTGTTTTACACACACCACAAATGCTGACAGATTGGGGCATTATTCCTGACTTGGCAATCATCTTGAAACCTGAATCTTTGCTACTCCTAGGCTCAAGCAGCATGGGACTAGCCGCAGGTGCATATCTCTATCTCAATGAGAAAGTCAGCAAGCCAATTCAACTACCTTGGCAAGATCTGCAACAGTTCTTTGCCTACGACTTTTACACATCCAAACTCTATAAAGTCACAATTGTGGGATTGGTAGATAGCGTCTCCCATGCGATGTCCTGGTTCGATCGCTTCTTTGTCGATGGAGTTGGTAACCTCTTTGGTCTCGCTACTCTATTTAGCGGTCAAAACCTACGCTACAGCACCTTTGGACAGTTACAACTCTATACGCTAACGATCATGGTTGGTATTGGCGTTCTCCTGTTGTTGCTATTCAATCAGACTCTCTAAATCTGGATCTTTCAATTGGACATAAAACTATGCTTAGTGCGTTAATTTGGCTACCAGTAATCGGTGCTTTAGTGATCGCCTTACTACCCCAAAGTCAATCAAAAAAAGGCGCAATCATTGTTGCTAGTGCCATCCTTATCCTCGATGTGCTACTTCTCAAGCAATTTGATACTAATCTTGCGGCTTTCCAGCTATCCGAGAACCTACCTTGGCTCGAAAATATTGGCTTAAACTATAGCCTTGGAGTCGATGGACTTTCCTTGCCTTTGGTTGCGCTTAATGGATTACTCACTTGGTTGATTATTTGTTTTTGCGAAAACCAAATCAAGGAACGCTTCAAACTCTTCCAAGTATTAATGCTATTAATTCATGCAGGGGTAAGCGGAGCTATGCTCTCAACTAATACCCTCTTGTTTGTCCTGTTTTACGAATTAGTATTAATTCCCCTATATCTCATCATCGCAGTTTGGGGAGGTTTACAGCGTAGCTATGCTGCTATGAAGTTTCTCATCTTCACCGCAGTCTCAGGCGTACTCGTATTAGTTGGATTCTTGGCGTTAGGTTGGCTCACTGCTAATCCCACCCCAATCTTTGACTATTCCACCCTGCAAACCCTTTCCTTGCCCCTAGAAGTACAGATTACTTTGCTAGTAGTTCTGCTCTTAGGCTTCAGTATTAAGGCTCCCTTTGTGCCATTCCACAGTTGGTTGCCTGATACCTATGTGGAATCAGCAACTCCAACAGTAATGATGCTTGGTGGAATCGTTGCGAAACTAGGAACCTATGGTCTATTCCGTTTTTGTGTAGGTCTTTTCCCCGATGCTTGGGCACTGTTGGCTCCCTATATCGCGATCTGGGCAGGTTTAGGTGTCTTGTATGGCGCAATGGTGGCGATCTCCCAAAAAGATATCAAACGGATGGTAGCCTATAGCTCGATCGGTCACATGAGTTATATTCTCTTGGCTGCTGCCGCCGCAACACCTCTAAGCCTCATCGGTGGTATTGGTCAGATGGTCAGTCATGGCTTAGTTCTTGCCCTATTGTTCTATCTAGTTGGTGTAATCGAAGAGAAAGTGGGAACCAGAGATTTAGATTTGCTTAATGGATTGCTCAATCCTTTACGTGGTCTGCCAACTACAAGCGCTCTGTTGATCTTAGGTGGGATGGCGAGTGCGGGTATCCCTGGGCTAGTTGGATTTATTGCTGAGTTTCTAGTCTTCCAAGGTACTTTCACAAAATTCCCCATTCCGACAATCTTCTCCATCATTGGCACAGGTTTAACTGCCGTTTACTTCGTAATTTTGCTCAATCGCACCTGTTTTGGCAAATTGGATAATGCTACAGCATACTATCCAAAAGTGAGTGGTCTCGAACAATTACCTGCCCTAATTTTGACTGGATTGATTATCTTCCTAGGAGTTCAACCAGTATGGCTAGTCAAATGGAGTGAAAAGGCAACAGTCAAGATTGCTGAGCAGGTAGAAGGTAATATCCTTGTTTCCCAAAATCTAACTGAATCTTTGTCATCTCCTCTCATTAAAGACTAATGAACTAATTACCTCAATTAGCTTCTGAGTCACCATTGAATGCAAGGTGCTCTCTTAATACAGGAAAGATCAATACAGGAAAGATAAAACTATGACAGCTACTTTAGTGCCACCAGCCACAAAACTACCTCCATCCACACATCCCTATGCCGATGTCATCCATCGATTAGAAGCAGGTGGCTCTATGCTACCTGACACGCCCGAAAACTTAATGCAAATAATCGGACTCTATAAGGCTTATGCCGTGCCGATGGATTTCTATTGGCGTGATCTGCTCTACATAGCGGAACAGGTATTTCTAGAGCCACTTCCTGCATTTAAGTACTTTTTGCCTCAGGAATACCTCGATTTACGTAATCACTATGCAGGTGATGATGCTGATTGGCGCTTTTGGCGTGGTGAGGCAACAGCTCATCCTGAGTTGTTAGAGTTTATGTCTAAGGGAGAACTGAATACGAAAATCCCAAAGCTCTTCCATCATCTCTATCACGATCGCATCAACATGGAGTTTGCCGAAGAATGTATGCGAGCAATGTTCTGGCATCGCAATATGGGTGGTGAACTAGAGCCTTATATGGATTCGGAGGAATATCGCCAAAATGCCGATCGCGCTATTCGGGCATATTTTAAAAATAATCCTGTCATGTTGGGGCTATATAAACTCTTTCCTGAGATGTTTTTAGAGCAATGCCGTCAATCCACTATGACCTCAGTTTTAGGGCTGTTCTGGGAAATCATGGCTCCTGTGTTTTTCGAGATGTCCGATATTTACGATGAAGGTGGCTTTAAAGGTGTACCCGATGCGATGAATTTCTTGGTAAACGGAATTTTTGCGATCGCGGGTCGTCCAATTTACCATCGTGTCAATATTCGAGGTGAGTGGTTTGACATTGTGCCTAAATCTAAAGGATTTACTTGGCTATATGAGGCAGCCTTCCCCTATGTTGAAGCGGTGTTTTATCGTACTTCTCCCTTCCGTGGCACAAAGTCCTACAATGCTCAGGCTAATGAAGTTCCTAAGGATCAGAATGATTTCCACTATGGGATTTTATATGCAGATAAATTCCCTGTAGGTTCAGCAGGCATCCCTCCAACTCTGTTACATCAAGACATGTATCACTTCTTGCCTCAGTACCTAGTGGACTACTACAAGCAATTTTGTCGTGGTGAAGATGACACCTTGATTCAATTAGGCGTTAGTTTTCAGAGATCGATGTACAACGTTACTTCAGCCGTAATTCAGGCAGGTAGAGCTGCATTTCTCTATCCTCTGGATGATCCTAATCCTAAGCATCTCTTGGCCAATCGTCATTATTTTGAGGGACAACTGAATCGCTTCTGCAACCCTAAATACGGCATGGATAAAGCTGCGAGAATTGGTATGGTTCAAGATCAAAACTATCGTTAATTATGCTCAGACCATAGAAATTCTTTAAAAGTGTAGTTTTACAACACTTTTAAAGAATTTCTGAGTTCAGTTTTAGGCAAAACACGCTGTAAGTAATTCAACCTCAGAAAATAACTATGACTACAATCGTTGATATCGCTGTTAATAATGAAGGCTTCTCTACCCTTGTCACCGCAGTATCGGCAGCAAGTTTAGTAGAAGCATTACAAAGTCCAGGACCTTTTACAGTATTTGCTCCTAATGATGCGGCTTTTGCAAAACTCCCTGCTGGCACAATTACTACCCTAGTTCAAAATATCCCTCAACTAGCACGTATTCTGACCTACCATGTAGTTGCAGGCAGGTATAAAAAAGAAGACTTAATCGGCATTAAATCTCTCACTTCCCTTGAAGGTTCTCAAATTGATCTTGATATTTCAGAGGAAGGGTTTGAGGCAAATAACGCTACGGTAATCGCTGCGGATATTGAAGCAGATAATGGTGTTATTCATGTAATTGATACAGTTATGCTGATGCGCCCCCATTGGTTTTATCCAATTATGGAGTCGGGCAAAGTCGGCGTATAGCGGTTTGTTTTACTTACAGCAAAATCCAACTTAAAAATTTTAGAACTTACGCAAGTGGATGTGGTGCGGGCTTCGCCCACTTCACATCCACTCAAAACCAGAGAAAAAACTGGGGCGCACGCCGCGTGTGCGCCCCAGCTTTTTTATATTCTAAGCAAACTTGTATAGATAATTCAAATAAGAACTACAGCTTCGACTTCGCTCAGCTAGCTTACACCGATGGCTGAGCGGAGTCGAAGCCCCTCTGCAAATTATTTAAAACAACTATATTTCTATAGCAGTCTTAAATCTTTTGTAAATTTTTGAGTTTTGTGGAAGCGCACCCTGAAGGGATGCGCTTCCACAAACAATTTAGGATTGCTATAATTTGTTGAAATTAAATGCAGGATGGGTAAGCGATCGCATAATCCATCATGAGATGTCATTAATTTAAATAATTTGGTTTAGAGGAGTTTCTGAAATTAAGAGCAATTGTTATGACTATAGAAAGCCTTCTCACACTTTATAAGTTGCCCGTTCTGCTGTTAATGATTTTGACTCCTTGGATCGCTTATTACATTTGTGTACTCATTCCAGGTACTAAAGAAGAACCTTTTGTATTAAGCGTAAATTTAAGTCTTTCTGCCTTTGCTGCTATGGTCTTTGCTGGTTATATCGCCTATGCCAGTAACACAGGAGGATGGGGAAGAATAGGCAAAGAAGCCGATATCCTCCTATTATTATCTGCCCCATATCATGTAATTTGCTCAATTATTCTTGCGAAGAAGCGCTTACCCCTCAACAGGATTCCTGCGTTTAAGTTTATTCAGGGATTGATGTTGATGTCATTGGTTTTCATATTCTTTTCGTGGATTTCTAATCGAATTCATTTCTATTTCTTCTCATATATTCCCTTCAATGTATTCTTGATGGTCTTAGGGGTTGTTCTGTTGATAGGATATATCGGATATACCAAGGTCTTTGGAGAAGATTAAGACAATTTTTTGTAACATTGATGTTTATTGATGTTGGACGCGGGCATAAATTAAAAACTGGTGGCATTTTATGGCACTCAAAATTGGTAGGGTTGAAGTTGGGCTGCGGTTATTGGTCTCTTTCACGACCATCGCGATCGCCTATGGATACTTAGGTAGTTACATCAGTACATTAATCACTGATCGTAATTACCCGATCGCAAGTTTATTATTGGGTTTAGCCGTTGCGGGAATATTTGCCATACCGCAGAGTCTGGGTGGACTACTTGCCGCGATCGCATCGGTGATAATTGTCTATTGGCAAGCTAGTCTGATTCCCAGCCTGATCACCTTGGGTGTATGTCTAGTACTGTACTGGTTAGGTTTTGCGGATGTTGGTTATAGTGCTGAGCCTGACAAAAAACTTTCGATCATTGAAATTCTCTCGACAATAGTTACTTTTGCCCTGTCGATCGCCTTTACCATTTCCCTATTTCAAATTCCATCAAGTTGGATTGCTAGTTTAGCGATCGGGTTACTCGCTGCGACGATCACCCTGATTGGTAAGCAAATCCAGTACCTCGAATTAAGCACTATTAAAAATTTCATCATTCTGGGCATCCTTACAAGTAGCAGTCTCGCGATCGGCTTTGCGATCAGAGCCATCTTTTACACCCCTAAACCAACAGATTTTCTGTAACTGGTGAAGCCCTTTGCACCTTGCGAAGCAAGGCAAAATGGTAAAAATCGCTTTGCGATTTTTACCATTTTGCTCTTTGTTGAACTGACGTTATGTAAACTTGCATTTCAATCTTTTGGAGCTTTTGGGCAAAATTTGGGGTGTACTTTACACTGCATTTACACCTGTCTAACTTGTAAATATGACTATGACTATCTCTGCGGTAAAACAAGATCTAAAACAGGTTTTGCTATGGATTATTTTATGGATTCTTGTACCCTTTGGCATTTATTTCTGTTCTCATCTTGTCCACCCAGATTGGTATAAGCACTTTGTCTATCAAGCCTCAGGACTTTTGCAAGGGCGGCTCGATCTGTTTAATTTACCTGACTATTATGTGGATTTAATTTACTGGAAAGACAAGATTTATCTGCCTAATCCACCCTTGCCATCAATTTTACTGATGCCTTTTGTGGCGATTTGGGGCATTGCCACAGAACAAATTCGAGTATGTATGTTGTTTGGGGCTGTCGATGTCTTTTTAGTATGGATATTATTGGGGCGGATGACCGTGCAAGGTGCTATACGCGTCGGCTTAACCATTCTTTATGGCTTTGGGACTGTGCATTACAGCGCAAGCATCATTGGCACAATTTGGTTCTACGCCCATGTTGTCGCTGAGTGGGGAATGTTATTAGCCTTGGTGG
Source organism: Pseudanabaena yagii GIHE-NHR1 (assembly GCF_012863495.1). Lineage (NCBI taxonomy): Bacteria > Bacillati > Cyanobacteriota > Cyanophyceae > Pseudanabaenales > Pseudanabaenaceae > Pseudanabaena > Pseudanabaena yagii. The sequence continues at coordinate 1,802,449 of NZ_JAAVJL010000001.1, read as the reverse complement.
AGTTTTTTGGGAAGCGAAGATTTGCGCTGATAGGATTCTTTATGGGGCTTGCCTTTCTCTCACGTCAAGCTACCGTTTTGGGATCGCTATTTTTCTTAGGTTGGCTAGTATGGGAGCGTCCCGAAAAATGGATTCAAAAAGGCATTAGCTTTGGAGCAGGTTTCACACCACTTTTTTTATTCCAATCTTGGTTTAACTGGGCAAGATTTGGCGATCCGATGGAGTCGGGATATATGCTGCAAAACTATTATTCGTCAGTGCAAGCACCTGCCATTGATAAGTATGGTTTGTTCAATAAAGCCTATATTCCTAAGCACATCAAGCTGATCTTTACAGAAATGCCTGAATTCTTACCGCAGTTTCCTTTTGTGCGCCCAAAACCAGAGGGGATGAATATCTGGCTAACGACACCTGCATTTTTTGCTCTATTTGCGGCTAACTGGTTTGATGTATTTGTGATTTTGGCGGGATTATCAGCATTTTTAATCTCTCTGCCTGCGATGATCTATACCGCAACGGGTTGGGTGCAGTTTGGCTATCGCTATGCCCTCGATTATTTACCATTTCTATTTGTAGCGATCGCCAGTGGTCTACAAAGAATGCCTCAAGCATTGGCATGGGTATTAATTGCTTTATCTGTGATTGTCAATGTATGGGGCGTTTATTGGGTAGTCAAACTAGGATGGTAATTCAATGAGAATAAGGTGATCTAAGACGAGTTCATTTAATAAAAACTTGAGTTCATCTTGAGCTTGGCGATCGCTGAGTTTGCCAACTGGTGCAACTGAGCCACCGATAATAGTCGAAACTTGGCGATAGGCTTCCAATCTGGGTTTGTGGCTACACCAATAGGTGACAAGCTCTGCAAATTTACAGGGACGCTGCCAGAGAAATCGCAAGCAAAGAGTTACTGTGAGCGCATCAAGATGAGGTCGATGTAATTTTTGCAGGTTGGGATCGGGGCGCATTTGGACGATCGCTTGATCGAGGGTTTGAAAAAACAGATCTGTTCGCAAAGCAGGATGCAAATGTATCTTTGCTGAATTCCACATCCCTTCTGACCATTGACTGATCTCTACATATTCAGGTGATCGCCCTGAGTGCCCGCACCAAATATCCAATAGACGGTTAACGGGTTGCAGCAGTTCAAAGGCATGGAGATTTTGCTCAGCCGTAGCCTTAGCCAAAAATTGAGTGAAATGCTCTGGCATTCCATTGGGAAATATATTTTGCCAACGCCAGTCCGCAGGATTGATCATGCTCACAAATTCTAAATTTGCCGATTGCAGCATTTGAAAAACATCTGGAATCGTAAAGCCCTTATCTTCCTGCATCACATAATTCATCAATACAAAGCCAAAGGATTTATCAGAGGGAGTCCAAGTACTTGCTTTGAGCATTGTTCCATCGCCTAAGGCTTCCATAATTGCGTAAATTTGCCTGTACTCTGTTTCCGTAGGATTACCGTCCAGAAATCCTAACAATTTGGCAAAGGTTTGGGCGCGAAAAAAATCGGCTCGTTGATACAGACTATGGACATTAGTTCGTAATAAACCTTCAGATTTGAGAACTGATCGCATCGCTTGCAATCCTTCTGCTGGTTCAGTCAAAAAATAGAGCGTGTCTTCGCAGTTAATATAGTCAAATTCGATCCCCTGTTCTTCTTTGAAGCGTGGAAGCTCAGCGATAGGCAAATTATAAAATTCGGCATTAGGGAAACCATGATAAGTAAGGCGATCGCTTGCCAATTTTAAAGAAGCCTCCGATAGATCGATGCCCACAATTCGCGCCTTAGGATTTGCCATCGCTAATGCCAAGGTGGTTACGCCCGAGCCACATCCAATATCAAGGATCGTCAAATCTTGGCGATCGCAAACCCGTTGAGTTTTGGCATACCAAGCCGTTACAAAAGAATGCAAAATCAAACCGCGATCGCCATCTCCCCCCATTTGTGATGCAGGCAAATTAGGATAGGGCATTAAGTCAAATTGCTGACGAATTTTTTCATTTGGGTCAGTTTTCATTCTATTTAAAAATAGTATTTTGCACCTTATGCTATATCTTTAGCATAAACTTTGAAACTATAAAATAAACGAATGTAAATTTTCATAAGTTGATAGAATATCTACAAAAATTAGAAGTAAACAATGTAATTCTATCTACGCAACGTGAAAAAGATTTGTTAAACTAAGCTATCACTTTTCCAAGCACCTAACCCAAATGCCTTGCCCTTTATGCGATAGTACACAATTAAAAAAATATGGCAAATTACCAAATGGCTCTCGAAAATATGTTTGTCAAGTTTGCAATAATATTTTTATAGATGGGATCGGGGAAATATGCTGTAACCCTGAAATTAATTTTCTAAGATTTAAAAAGAGAAGCATTAGAGAAATAGTAACTTCCCAATATTATCGACATGCTTCTAATTTGAGATATTTAGTATCAA